>CAXSFF010000347.1:0-4843 GCA_964236035.1 uncultured Acetobacteraceae bacterium | reverse complement strand
GTCCATCACCTGCAGGACCTCGCCGCGCTGCTCGCCCAGCCCCACCATCATGCCGGACTTGGTGAAGATCGTCGGGTCCAGCGCCTTGACGCGGTCGAGCAGCCGCAGCGACTGGTAGTAGCGCGCGCCAGGCCGGATGGTCGGATACAGCCGCGGCACCGTCTCCAGGTTGTGGTTGAACACGTCCGGGCGAGCGGTCACCACCAGCTCCAACGCGCCGGGCTTGCGCAGGAAGTCGGGAGTCAGCACCTCGACGGTGGTGTCGGACGCCGCGCCGCGGATGGCGGTGATCACGGCGGCGATGTGGGCGGCGCCGCCATCGGCCAGGTCGTCACGGTCGACCGAGGTGATGACCACGTGGCGCAGCCCCAGCTTGGCGACGGCGTCGGCGACGCGTGCCGGCTCGGTGGCGTCCAGCGCGTGCGGCTGCCCGGTGCGCACGTTGCAGAAGCTGCAGGCGCGGGTGCAGATTTCACCCATGATCATCATGGTGGCATGGCGCTGCGACCAGCACTCGCCGATGTTCGGGCAGGCCGCCTCCTCGCACACCGTCACCAGCCCGTTGTCGCGCATCAGAGTGCGCGTCTCGTGGTAGGTCGGGTGGTTCGGCGCCTTCACGCGAATCCAGTCCGGCTTGCGCAGCACGGGGTTGTCCGGCCGCGCAGCCTTCTCGGGATGCCGGGGCGACCCGGCGGCACGATGGTCGATAAGCAGGCGCGTGGCCATGGCTACCCTCAGAATACGGCCTACAAGTGGATGGCGGCGCCAAGGAGGTCAAGCGCACGCTCGGTCCACGACGCCAGAGAGGCGCCTAGAAGTGGATCGCGCGGCCGTAGGCGTCCAGCACTGCCTCGTGCATCGTCTCGCTGACGGTCGGGTGCGGGAACACGGTGTGCATCAGCTCGACCTCCGTAGTCTCCAGCGTGCGGGCGATGGCGTAGCCCTGGATCATCTCCGTCACCTCGGAGCCGACCATGTGGGCACCCAGCATGGCCCCCGTGCTGGCGTCGAACAGCACCTTCACCATGCCCTCCGGCTCGCCCATGGTGATCGCCTTGCCGTTGCCGATGAACGGGAAACGGCCGATCTTCAGCTCGTAACCCGCCGCCTTCGCCCGCGACTCCGTCATGCCGACGGAGGCGACCTGCGGCCGGCAATAGGTGCAGCCCGGAATGTTGGACCAATCGATCGGATGCACGTCGGGCAGCCCGGCGATCATCTCGACGCAGATGACGCCCTCGTGGCTGGCCTTGTGCGCCAGCCACGGCGCGCCGGCGATGTCGCCGATCGCGTAGACGCCGGGTTCGCCGGTGCGGCAGTACTCGTCGATCACCACATGGCTGCGCTCGACCTTCACCCCCGTGCCCTCCAGCCCGATGTCCTCGACGTTGCCGACGATGCCGGCGGCCGAGATGACGCGGTCGACGGTGATCTCCTGGGTCTTGCCATCCTTCTCGATGGTGGCGGTGACGCTGTCGGCGCCCTTGACGGCCTTGGTGACCTTGGCGCCCGTGATGATCTTGATGCCCTGCTTCACGAATGCCTTGTGGGCGAAGTCGCTGATCTCGTGGTCCTCGATGTTGAGGATGCGGTCCAGTACTTCCACCACCGTCACCTCGGCGCCCATGTTGCGGTAGAAGCTGGCGAACTCGATGCCGATGGCGCCGGAGCCGATCACCAGCAGCGATTTCGGCATCGCCGGCGGCACCATCGCCTCGCGGTACGACCAGATCAGCTTGCCGTCGCTTTCCATCCCCGGCAACTGCCGGGCGCGGGCGCCCGTGGCCAGGATGATGTGCGGCGCGGTCAGCGTCTTGTCGCCGACGGCCACGGTGTTCTTGCCGGCGAGCTTGCCAGCCCCGTTGTAGACGGTGACCTTGTTCTTCTTCAGCAAATAGCCGACACCCGATGCCAACTGCCCGGAAATCCCGCGCGAGCGCTTCACCACGGCCGCCAGGTCGTAGCGGACGTTGTCGGCAGCAAAGCCGAACTCGTCGAGATGATGCAGCAGGTGGTTGATCTCGGAGCTGCGCAGCAACGCCTTGGTCGGGATGCAGCCCCAGTTGAGACAGATGCCGCCGAGGTGCTCGCGCTCCACCACGGCTGTCTTCATGCCGAGCTGCGCCGCGCGGATGGCGGCGACGTAACCACCAGGCCCGCCGCCGATGACGATGATGTCGAAAGCGTCGCTCATAGCATCAGACTCAAAGGGTCCTGCACGATAGCTTTGAAGGCGGCCATCCACTCGGCTGCCACAGCGCCGTCGATGACCCGGTGGTCGACGCTCAACGTGCATGTCATCACCGTCGCCGCCACGATCTCGCCATCCTTCACCACGGCGCGCGGCTCACCGGCGCCGACCGCCAGGATGCCGCCCTGCGGCGGGTTGATGATCGAGCTGAACGACGTGACGCCATACATGCCAAGGTTGGAGATGGAGAAGCCGCCGCCCTGGAACTCCTCTGGCTTCAGCTTGCCGGCACGGGCGCGGACGGCGAGGTCCTTCATTTCGTTGCTGATGGTGGCGAGGCCTTTCTGGTCGGCGCGGCGGATGATCGGGGTGATCAGGCCGCCATCGGTCGCCACGGCGATGCTGATATCCACATCGTCATATAGGATGCTGCCCTCGTCGGTCCAACTGGCGTTGGCGTTGGGCACCCGGCGCAGGGCGACGGCGGAGGCTTTGATCACCAGGTCGTTGACCGAGAGCTTGAACGCACTGGGACCGTCCTTGGCGGACTTGGCATTCAGGTCGGCGCGCAGCTTCAACAGCGCGTCGAGCTGAATGTCCATGGAGAGGTAGAAGTGCGGGATGGTCTGCTTGGCCTCGGTCAGGCGGCGGGCGATCACCTTGCGCATGTTGGTGTTGGGCACCAGCCGGTGCGGCGCGGTGATCGTCGCCGGCCGCGACGCAGGCGCTCCCATGGCCGGCGCTTTCGGCCCGGATGGGGGAGCTGGTGCTGGTATCGGAGTTGGCGCCGCTGCCGGGGCCGCCGCGGCAGCGGCAGATTGCGGAGCGGGCGGTTTGGTCGCGCCGCCCTTTTGGGCCGCCTCGATGTCGACGCGCACAATGCGGCCGTTCGGGCCCGAGCCGTGGATGCCATCCAGCGATAGGCCGGCCTGCTTGGCCAGGCGCCGAGCAAGCGGCGATGCGAACACCCGCTCGCTGGTGCTTGCGGGCGCGGGCGCCAACGCCGGCGCAGCGACAGGTGCGGGCGCGGGTGCCGGCACAGGTTCGGCGCGCGCGACCGGCGTTTCCGCCGCGCCGGCCTTGGGCTCGCCCGCCGCCGGCGCCACGGACTTCGGTGCGTCGCCGGATGGCACCGCCTCGCCGGCCTCGACCATGATCGCGATCGGCGCATTCACGGCGACCCCGGCGGTGCCGTCGGCGACCAATATCTTGCCGAGCACGCCCTCCTCGACCGCCTCGACCTCCATCGTCGCCTTGTCGGTCTCGATCTCGGCCAGCACGTCGCCGGCGGTGATGGTGTCGCCCTCGTGCTTCAGCCACCGGGCCAGCGTGCCCTCCGTCATGGTCGGGCTCAGCGCCGGCATCAACACGTTGGTCGCCATCAGACGAGCTTCCGCACGGCGTCGACCACCCAGTCCGGCTGCGGCAGGCACAGCTTCTCCAGGTTCGCCGCATAGGGCAGCGGCACGTCCAGCCCGGCGACCCGCACCGGCGGCGCGTCCAGCCAGTCGAAGCAATGCTCCACCACCTGCATCGCGATCTCGGAGCCGATGCCGGCGAACGGCCAGCCCTCCTCCACCGACACCACCCGGTTGGTCTTCTTCACGCTGGCGATGATCGTCTCCGTGTCGAGCGGACGCAGCGAGCGCAGGTTGATCACCTCGGCGTCGATGCCCTGCCCCGCCAATGTCTCCGCCGCCTTCAGCGCGACGCCGACCATGATGCTGAACGCCACGATGGTGACGTCCTTGCCGACCCGCTCCACCTTCGCCTTGCCGATCGGCAGGGTGAAGTCCTCGTCGGTCGGGCAATCGAAGGTCTGCCCGTACAGGATCTCGTTCTCGAGGAAGATCACGGGGTTGGGGTCGCGGATGGCGGTGCGCAACAGCCCCTTGGCATCGGCTGCCGACCAGGGCGCCACCACCTTCAGCCCAGGGCAATGCGCGTACCAACTGGCGTAGCATTGGCTGTGCTGCGCGCCGACGCGGCTGGCGGCGCCGTTGGGGCCGCGGAACACGATCGGGCAACCCATCTGACCGCCGGACATGTACAGTGTCTTGGCCGCCGAGTTGATGATTTGGTCGATCGCCTGCATGGCGAAGTTGAAGGTCATGAACTCGACGATCGGCTTCAGCCCGCTCATGCCGGCGCCGACCGCCATGCCCGTGAAGCCATGCTCGGTAATCGGCGTGTCGATGACCCGGCGGGCACCGAACTCCTCCAGCAGGCCCTGGCTGATCTTGTAGGCGCCCTGGTACTGCGCGACCTCCTCGCCCAACAGGAACACATCGCCGTCGTGCCGCATCTCCAGCGCCATCGCGTCGCGCAAAGCCTCACGCACGGTGGTCGGCGCGGTCGGACCCCAATCCTTGTCAGGCGACTGCGCGGCCAACGCCGGCTCGGGCGCCTTGGCCGGCGGCACCTTCGGCTCGATCGCCGTGGTGGGCACAGGTGCGACAGCCGGGGGCGCCGCTGCGGCTGGAGCCGTGACGGCCGCCGGCGCGTCGCCTTCGCCCAGCGTCGCGATCGGCGTGTTGACGGCGACGCCCTCGGTGCCCTCCTCGACCAGGATCGCCGACAGCACGCCCTCCTCGACCGCCTCGACCTCCATGGTCGCCTTGTCGGTCTCGATCTCGGCCACGACGTCGCCGG
>CAXSFF010000346.1:0-4854 GCA_964236035.1 uncultured Acetobacteraceae bacterium | reverse complement strand
CGCTGGTGCGGGCCTGGCAGGCGCGCGGGCGCGAGGTGATCGGCCTCGGCCTGGCGTGGCGGCAGGCGGACGCGCTGCAGGATGCCGGGGTGCGCACGACGTTCGCGGTCTCGCCGTTCCTCGACGCGGTGCGCAGCGGCGCGGTGCGGGTCGGGCGTGGCACCGTCCTGGCCGTCGACGAGGTCGGGCAGGTCGGGCCGCGGCAGTTCCTGGCGCTGCTGGAGATCCAGCGCGCGACCGGCTGCACGATCGCGGCGCTCGGCGACCCCGAGCAGTGCCAAGCCGTAGAGGCGGGCGACACCATGGAGATCCTGCGCCGGGTGCTGCCGCGCGCGGCGATGCCGGAGCTGCTCTCCACCGTGCGCCAGGACACCGTGCGCGCCCGCCGGGTCGCGGGGCTGTTCCGAGAGGGCAGGGCCGCCCAGGCGCTGGCGATGAAGCGGGCCGACGGCACCGCGGTGCTGGTGGGCGGGGACGAGGAGCAGGTGGCCGGGCGCATCGCCGACCACTACCTGGCACGCCGCGACGCCCTGCAGGCCGCCGGCGCGCGGCGCGGGGTGACGATCTCTGCGCCGACCAACGCCGACGCGGCGGCGATCAGCGGGGCGATCCGGGAGCGGCTGCGGGCGCGCGGCGCGCTCGGCTCCGACGAGGTCGTGCTCCAGGCGACCGACAACCGACGCGAGCACTACGACCTGCCGATCGCGACCGGCGACCGGCTGCGGCTGTTCCGCAAGACCTCGGGCACCGCCGAGGGCAGGCGCGCGCATCTCGGCAGCAATGGCCAGGTGGTCGAGGTGCTCGGCCAAGACGCGCGAGGGCTGCAGCTGCGTGCGGTGTCCGACCGTCCGGCCAAGGCGGTGCATGTCCCCTGGGAGCGGCTGCTCGACAAGGAAAGCGGCCGGCTGCTGCTCGGGTCCGGGCACTGCCTGACCATCGACAGCGCGCAGGGCATCACCTCGGGCGAGCACATCAACGCCATGCCCAGGGGCTCCGCCGGCGTCACCGCGTTCAAGGCCTACGTCGCCGAGAGCCGCCACGTGTCGCAGGTGTGGACCATGATAGGCGAGGCGGCGGAGCGCGAGGCGGTGCGTGCCGCGCGGCCGCTCGGCGACCCGCGCGCGGTCACGGCCGAGGACCTGTGGGCTAGGGTCGCCGCACGGATGAGCGAGAAGCCGTACAAGCCGCTCGGGATGGACCTGCTCGAGCAGGTGCGGCGCGACCAGCAGCAGGCCGCGGCGGGGTTCACCGCAGGGTGCGAGCGCCTGCAGCGGCAGGCAGCGGGCCGGGATCTTGCGGCCGCGGTCCAGGCGCGGCGCCGCGGCGAGGCAGCGACCCGGTCGGCCGCCACGCGTCTCGGGCCGCTGGCGCAGGCGGTCGGGATGCAGTGCGGCGCCGTGGACGTACTTGTACAAGGAGCAGCGGTGCAGCTCGGCAGGCTGAGCGACGTCCTCGGCGCGCAGGTCCGCCGGGCCGGGCAGCTGATCGTCGCGCGCCAGCATCCGCCCAGGCCGGCCGTGCCCGAGGTCAGGCCGAGGAGCAGCTACAGCCCGGGGTTCTGAAAGCACGGTCCAGACGCTAGTCCGGACGAGTCAGCCCGGCTCGCGCATGCGCACGCCCGCGCCGCCACCGTTCTCGGGGATCAGCTCCACTCCGGCGTCGCCGAACGCGCGCCTGACAGCCTCGACATTGGGCCCGGTCATGCGGACGACGCCGTCCAGGCCCTCCGCGCGTTTGATGGTCGCGACACCGACTTGCGACCGTTCGGCGAGCATTTCGGCCGTCCAGCGGAGCAGAGCCCGCGCCGCTCTGATCTGCCCGCCCGTAATGATACTCTCCGCATCATGTGATACTATCAGCTTGCAAAGCCAATGGTGATACCCTAGGTATCACTCAAGCTTTTGAGCTGCAACGAACGGCATTGGCGCTCTCGTTCGGCAGCTGAGCATGGAGCCTGAGCATGTCCGGATCTTCCATGTCCCGCCGCGCTGTGTTGCAGGCGGGAGCTGGCCTGTTCAGTGCCGGCGCGCCGGTCGCGCATGTCAGTGGCAACACACCTCCTGAGGCCGACGCCGAACTGCTCGGACTGTGCGCCGCCTTTTTTGCGGTCAGGACGTCGGTCTCCGCCGTGCCCGGCGAGGACGACCTCGCTCAAGCCCTGCAGGTACGCGACTCCCTTGCCGGCCGGATCAGGGCAATCCCGCCTGTGTCACCGGATGGGGTCCGGGCCAAGGCGCAGGTGGGCCTCGTCCTGCTGGGCGAAGGGCACCCGCCCGAAATGGCCGGCGACGACGTGGGCTTCGCCCTGACGTTCCTGCGTGACCTGACGGTGGGTGCGCCTTGTGCCGGGCTGGAGGTCACCGGGCTGGATGCGGAACTGCTGGCGGCCTGTGCCGCCTTTGACGCCCTGGAGCACCAAGCCGCAGCGCTCCATGCCGGTCCCGGCTGGATTGTGGAAGACGAGGAGCGGAGCACGGCACTAGCCATGATCGTGGAGCGGCAGGGCCCCTGGCTGGAGCGGATGTGCGCGATCCAAGTGACCAGCCCGATCGCATGGCAGGTCAGAGCCCGGTCACTGGCGCTGTGGGACCAGGACATGCTGGCCGACTACGAGGACGGCTACGTCAACGAGCGCCTGCTGGCCGCGCTGCTGCGCGACATGGCAGCCTGAGGCCGTCGCCATTTGGCCGCTCGCCTCCCGAAGCTGTCGCTCGCAGATGCTGCGCAGTGAGTTCTGGGGACACCACTAGCCGTTGCGGCTGGGATCAGGCTCTCAGGCGGGAGCGCATCTCAGGGACCGGTCGCCGCAGGCGGGGACGCTCCGCCGACCTTCGGGAGTGCCGACCCCGAGCAGGTCACGTAATTGACCGGGTAGTCCGGCGTGTGGCTGTCCTGCGACATGAAGACCGCTTCTTCGGCGTTCGCCTGGGCGATGAGCATGTGGTCCCATGGATCTCCGTGGTGGCGCGGCAGGGCACCCAGGGCGAGCAGGTGCGCCGGGGCGATCTCCAGCAGGTCGAAGGCCTGGCTCTGCATCTCGGCGAGGATGTCGCGGATGTCGGCCTTCAGCTTTCCGACGCGCACCTTCACCTGGATCTCCCACAGGGAAGCGGCCGAGACGAGAACGTCGTTCGCCGGGTCCGCGACGAGGTCCCTGGCGGCCTGGCCGAGCTTCGGGTCGCCGGTTAGCCACCAGAGGAGGGCGTGCGTGTCGAGGAGAAGCTTCACTCCCCGTCGCTTTCCATCGCGGCCAGCAGCTCGGGCGGTGTGGCGTCGAAGTCCGGCGCGATCTCGATCTTCCCGCGCAGAGTGCCGGGCTGGCGGCGAGGCGGCGGCTGAGGTGGCTGGATGAGTGCCACCACCTCGTCGCGTGAGGTCACGACGAACGAGGAGCCCTGACGAACTTGGCGCATGAAGCCGGAGAAGTTGCCGCGGAACTCCCGCACGCCGACCCTTTGCGGCGGTCGCGACGAAGCTTTCCCTCGCTCTTCCATGGCTTGCCCCCTATGTGACCACAAAGCGCGTACACACGGGATGCTGGCCAGTCAAGGAACCGGCTCTCCCCTTCTATCGTCCGGGTTGACCAGGAGCCCGGAGGGCGAGTTCGAGCGGATATCGCTAGCCTTCGTTGATTGGCTGACCTTGCTTTTTGTCACCGCCTTTTCCAGGGCGAGCTAAACGCCCTCGGCCAACCGAGGTCACAGCAACCGGTCAGCACATGATAATTCCATGTATTACGCATAGACGCGGAAATCGGCGACAAGGAACAAGGGTGCCGCTGGACGAAGAAGACTCCAGCTCAGTCGACGCCTCCGCGGGCATGCCCGTTGCCCCGCAGAGCCCGTCCACCACGGTCGACCGGCTCAGGAGCTACACCGAAGCTGCCTGCGGCGCCTCCGCGCTCAACACCGAGTGCGCCATCCGCGCCGACACCGCCATCTTCACCGCCTGGTGCCTCGCCGCCGGAGATGGTGGCGCTCTACACCCGGCGGCAGGCGGCCAGGCGGAGCGCGGCGGCGAAGCTGGCGGAGTTGCAGAATCTCACCTGAAACCCGCGACCATCTGCAGCGTCTCGGACGAGTGACCCGAAGAGGCCTCGCCGTTGCCGCAATCCTCCAAGCGTCATCACTACATCCCATGTTTCTACACTTCTTTGTGGGCCAACCGGGATGGTGTCCTTTGTCAATATAGCAGGCCGTTCCAGCGGGTGAAAGCTGAACGGAAGTACCCCAGGCAAGTCGGTTTTGTTAACGGTCTATACGATCTGCCGGGCGTCAGTGCCGAACTGCGTTCATACCTTGAGGATCAGTTCTTCAAGCCTGTAGACTGCGTTGCAGCCGAGGCAATGCGTTTTTTACTGAACAACAGAACTACAGAACTATCAAATCGCCTGCGCTCTAGCTTTGCTAGACTGCTGACCAGTTTCTATTACCGCACTCCCGAAGGCGTAGAGCGGATAAAGACGCACGGCATGCAGCTAATTGAGGAACTCATCGCTGAGTCCAGGTTGGACCCGAGCAGCCTCTACAGACCGGAGGCCCTCGGAACCTTCTCCATTTCTGAAATGGAGGAAGCTCTGCGCAAGGATGTATTGGACAGGGCCTGGGGTGTCACCCTGCGGAATGTCACCGACAGTGTCACTGTGAACGGCGCAATCATCAACATGGGATGGACGGTATGTGAGCTAGATCACACACGATACACTCTGCTTACCTCAGACAACCCACTGGTCAAAAGTAACGGGTTTGCTCAAAGCGATGGCCATCTTAGCGTCGCTCTCGGCCCCAAACGCTTATTCATAGCAACCAACAGTCGCGCAACGCTGGACAACATAACGGGCCGTGGGGGTCGTGT
>CAXSFF010000345.1:0-4861 GCA_964236035.1 uncultured Acetobacteraceae bacterium | reverse complement strand
GATGGGCAAGTCCGACCCGGCCAACCCCGACAAGCACCGCCAGCAATCCATGGTGCTGGTGCCGCGCGACACCCACGGCGTCACCATCCACCGCATGCTGCCGGTGTTCGGCTACGACGACGCGCCCCATGGCCACGCGGAGATCAGCTTCGAGGACGTGCGGGTGCCGGCCAGCAACATCCTGCTCGGCGAGGGCCGCGGGTTCGAGATCGCGCAGGGGCGGCTGGGGCCGGGCCGCATCCATCACTGCATGCGCACCATCGGTCTGGCGGAGCGGGCGCTGGAGCTGATGTGCCGCCGGGCATTGGCGCGGCACCCGTTCGGCAAGCCGTTGGCGGAGCAGGGCGTGACCATGGAGCGCATCGCCGACGCCCGCATCATGATCGACCAGGGCCGCCTGCTGGTGCTGCACGCCGCCTGGAAGATGGATGTGGTCGGCAACAAGGCCGCCCGGCGGGAGATCGCGGAGATCAAGGTCGCCGTGCCCAACATGGCGTGCCAGGTGATCGACTGGGCGATCCAGATGCACGGCGGCGGCGGCGTGTCGGACGATTTCGGCCTGGCGCGGATGTACGCCGGCGCCCGTACCATGCGGCTGGTGGACGGCCCGGACGAGGTGCACCGCTACGCGCTCGGCCGCATGGAGCTGGCCAAGTACAAGCCGGTGCGGCCCAACGTGGAGGCGTCGTGATGGGTGGCCTGTTCGACCTCGGCGGCAAGACGGCGCTGATCACGGGCAGCAGCAAGGGCATCGGCCGCGCCATCGCCGAGCGCATGGCCGAGCATGGCGCCAACGTGGTGGTGTCCAGCCGCAAGGCCGCCGCGTGCGAGGCCGTGGCGGCGGGCATCCGCGAACGCGGCGGCGAGGCCAGCGTGATCGCGGCCAACATCGGCCACAAGGAGCAGCTGCAGGCTCTGGTGGACCAGACCGTCGCGCGCTACGGCGGCGTCGACATCCTGGTGTGCAACGCGGCGGTGAACCCGTATTTCGGGCCGTCGCTGGACTGCCCAGACGAGGCGTTCGACCGCATCATGGGCAGCAACGTGCGCAGCAGCTTCTGGCTGTGCAACATGGTGCTGCCGCAGATGGCGAGGCGCGGCGGCGGCGCGGTCATCATCATCTCGTCGATTGCCGGGTTGCGCGGCACGCCGACGATCGGCGCGTACGGCATCAGCAAGGCGGCCGACACGGCGCTGGCGCGCAACCTGGCGGTGGAGTGGGGGCACGCCAACATCCGCGCCAACTGCATCGCACCCGGGCTGGTGCGCACCGACTTTGCCAAGGCCCTGTGGGAAGACCCGGCGGTGCTGGCCCATCGGGTAAAGGACAGCCCGCTGCCGCGCATCGGCGAGCCGGACGAGATCGCCGGCGCCGCCGTGTTCCTGGCCAGCCCCGCCGGCAGCTTCACCACGGGGCAGGTGTTCGTCATCGACGGCGGCGTGACCATCGGCGGGTCGGCGCTCGAATGACGGTCGGCGAGGCGGTCCTGGTGCCGCCGCGGGACAACGCGCGCTTCGACGAGGCGCGGTTGGCCGAGTACCTGGCGGACGCGATCCCGGATTTCGCCGGGCCGCTGACGGTGCGGCAGTTCCAGGGCGGGCAGTCCAACCCGACCTTCCACCTGGCGACCCCCGGTGGCGAGTACGTGCTGCGCCGCAAGCCGCCCGGCGCGCTGCTGCCGTCCGCCCATGCCGTCGACCGCGAGTTCCTGGTGCAGTCGGCGCTGGCGGAGTCGGGCGTCCCCGTGCCGCGGATGCGGGTGCTGTGCCGGGACGAGGCAGTGCTGGGCACGATGTTCTACGTGATGGACCACGTGCCCGGCCGCGTGTTCCCGGACCGTACCCTGCAAGGGGTTGCGCCCGCCGACCGCACCGCGATGTACGACGACATGAACCGGGTGATGGCGGCGCTGCACGCGGTCGACTGGCAGGCGGCCGGGCTGCAAGGGTTTGGCCGCCCGCACGCCTACGTCGCGCGGCAGATCGAGCGGTGGACCCGGCAATACCTCGCCGCCGACGCCGGCGACGTGCCGGAGATGGACCGGCTGATGGCGTGGCTGCCCGCGCACCTGCCGCCCGGCGACGAGACGGCGGTGGCGCACGGCGACTTCCGCCTCGGCAACCTGATCTTCCACCCGAGCGAGCCGCGGGTGGTGGCGGTGCTGGACTGGGAGCTGGCGACGCTCGGCCATCCGTTGGCGGACCTTGCGTACAACTGCATCCCGTGGCGGCTGCCGGTGGCGATCGAGGGCCTGCTCGGCGCCGACGCACCCGGCATCCCAGACGAGGCGTCGTACGTCGCCGCCTATTGCGCCCGCACGGGGCGGACGGGGGTGCCGGAACTGGATTTCTTCGTGGCGTTCTCGCTGTTCCGCTGGGCGGCGATCGCAGCTGGGGTATACCGCCGGGCGCTGGATGGCAACGCCGCGGACGCCCGCGCGCTGGACATCGGCAACAAGTTCAGGATTTTGGCGCAGGCTGGCTGGCGATTGGCGCAACAGGCTTGACGGAGATGGCCGCATGATCGAGCTGCACACCTGGAACACCCCGAACGGCCGCAAGGTCAGCGTGGCGCTGGAGGAGATGGGGCTGCCCTACAGCGTGCACCGCATCGACATCACCAAGGGCGAGCAGCACGCGCCCGCGTTCCTGAAGATCAGCCCCAACAACCGCATTCCCGCCATCGTCGACCCCGACGGACCCGGCGGCCAGCCGATCAGCGTGTTCGAGAGCGGCGCCATCCTGCTGTACCTGGGCGAGAAGACCGGCCGCTTTCTGCCCGCCGACCTGCGCGAGCGGGTGCCGGTGCTGGAGTGGCTGATGTGGCAGATGGGCGGCTTCGGGCCGATGCCGGGTCAGGTGCACCATTTCCTCGGCGTGTCCGACCCGGCGGACCAGCGTTACGGCCTGGCGCGGTACTCGGCGGAGACGAAGCGGCTGTACGGCGTGCTGGACCGGCGGCTAGCGGAGGTGGAGTTCGTCGCCGGGTCGCTGTCGGTGGCGGATTTCGCGATCTTGGGCTGGGCCTGGCGGCACGAACGCCACCAGGTTGACCTGGCGGAGTTTCCCAACGTGCGGCGGTGGTATGACACGCTTATGGAGCGCCCGGGAGTGAAGCGCGGGTTTGAGGCGGAACTCAGCTGAACATGATTGCTTAAGCCTGCCTACCTTTGCGGAGAATGACCATGGACGACATCAAGCCATCGGCTGCTAAGCATCACGAGGATGCCGCACATCAGCACGAGACTGCCGCGGCGATGCATCATGAAGCGGCAAAGCATTGTGCGTCGGGGAATTTCGAGAAAGCCGAACGCCTTGGAACCTCCGCCGCGGAGGCCGACACCTTGGCCAACCGGCATGCGATGGATGCACTCGACCTCTACCGCCACCACGCGGAGGAAGTAGCCGCCCGCAAGGCCGAGGCAGCGGCGGAAGAAGCCGCCCGGGTGGCGAAGCACGACGCCAAGGCCGCTGCCAAACAGTAGCTCTCCGCCGGTCTGGGCAGAGCCCGCCTTGCTGCTCCCCTATGCCACTCCCGCCCGCATCACCCGCCTCGGCAGCACCGCGTTGACTACCACCGCCACGCCTATGTTCAGCGCCAGCGCCAGCAGCCCGACGTACACCGTGTAGCTCGCACCCCCCAGCGCCACCGTGTGCAGCGGCTTCAGCCCGTCGCTCCACGCCATGTAGCTGCCGCCGCAGAAGCCCACCACCCAGCCCGCCAGCAGGCCCGGCGCGCGGAACCAGCCGCCAAACAGGCCGAACACCACGGACGGGAAGGTTTGTAATATCCACATGCCGCCGAGCAATTGCAGGTCGATGGCGAACTGCGTCGGTAGCAGCAGGATGCACAGCAGCGCGCCAAACTTCACCGCCAATGACACCACCTTGGCGACGGTGGCCTCACCAGCGGGGGTGACGGCCGGGTTGACGTAGGCCTTCCAGAAGTTGCGGGTGAACAGGTTGGCGGCGCCGATCGACATCACCGCCGCCGGCACCAGCGCGCCGATCGCGATGGCGGCGAACGCGAACCCGGCGAACCAACTGGAGAACAGCGCCTTGAACAGCGCCGGCACCACCTGCGTGGGGGAGGCGACCTTGATCCCTGCCGCCAGCGCCATGTAGCCGAGCAGCGCGATCAGCCCCAGCAGCAGGGTGTATAACGGCAGCAGGATGGCGTTCTTGCGAATGGTTTCGGCGCTGCCGGACGCGAAGATCCCCGTCAGCGTGTGGGGATACATGAACGCCGCCAGCGCGGAGCCGAGCGCTAGGGTGGCATATGGCAGCAGTTGCGCGCCCGTCAGCGTCAGCCCCGTGGCGCCGCCCTTGGCGGTGAACGCCGCGTCCGCCGCCGCGAACACGGCCGCGTAGCCGCCGAGCTTGAGCGGGATCAGCGCCACGGCGACCAGCACCACGATGTAGATCATGATGTCCTTGACGAACGCGATCAGCGCCGGCGCCCGCAACCCGGCGACGTAGGTGAACAGCGCCAGCACGACGAAGGCAGCGATCAGCGGCCACTCGCCCTGCACGCCGAGCGCGTGGATGACGACCTCCATCCCGACCAATTGCAACGCGATGTAGGGCATGGTGGCGAGCACGCCCGTGAGCGCGATGGCAAGCTCCAGCGCGCGGCTGCCGTAGCGGCCGTGCACCACGTCGGCGGCGGTGACGTAGCCGTGTTTCTGCGCCACGATCCAAAGCCGCGGCATGATGGCGAACACGATCGGGTAGACGACGATGGTGTAGGGCAGGGCGAAGAAGCCGTACGAGCCGACGGCGTAGACCAAGGCGGGCACGGCGATGACGGTGTAGGCGGTGTAGAAGTCGCCGCCGACCAGGAACCAGGTGACCCAGGTGC
>CAXSFF010000344.1:0-4866 GCA_964236035.1 uncultured Acetobacteraceae bacterium | reverse complement strand
TCCGCCAGGAGCAGGACGCCATCGGCGCGCAGGAGGTGCTGATGCCGACCATCCAGCCCGCCGAGCTGTGGCGGCAGAGCGAGCGCTACGACGCCTACGGCCCGGAGATGCTGCGCATCAGCGACCGCCACGAGCGCGAGCTGCTGTACGGCCCCACCAACGAGGAGATGATCACCGACCTGCTGCGCCAATCGGTCAAGTCGTACCGCGAGCTGCCGCAGACGCTCTACCACATTCAATGGAAGTTCCGCGACGAGATGCGGCCCCGCTTCGGCGTCATGCGCGGGCGCGAGTTCCTGATGAAGGACGCCTACAGCTTCGACCTGGACTACGCCGGCGCCGTCGACAGCTACCGCCGCATGATGCTGGCCTACATGCGCACCTTCCAGCGCCTCGGCGTGAAGGCGATCCCGATGGTCGCCGACACGGGGCCGATCGGCGGCGACCTCAGCCATGAGTTCATCATCCTGGCCCCCACCGGCGAGAGCGGCGTGTTCTACGACGCGGACTACGAGGCGATGGACTGGCTGCACGCCGGCATCGACGCCAGCCGGCCAGAGGATCTCGCAAGCTTCTATGACCGGATGACCTCGCTGTACGCCGCCACCGACGAGAAGCACGACACCGCCGCCTGGGACGGCGTCCCCGCCGAACGCCGGCGCGAGGGCAGGGGCATCGAGGTCGGCCACATCTTCTACTTCGGCCGCAAGTACAGCGAGCCGATGGGCCTCAGCGTCGCCGGGCCGGACGGCGCCCCCGTGGTCCCAGAGATGGGCAGCTACGGCATCGGCGTCTCCCGCCTGGTCGGCGCCATCATCGAGGCCAGCCACGACGACGCCGGCATCATCTGGCCGGACGGCGTCGCACCCTTCGCCGCCGCCATCCTCAACCTCAAGCAGGGCGACTCCGCCACCGACGCGATCTGCGAGACGCTGCACGCAGGCCTCGGCGCCGACGCGCTGTACGATGACCGGGCGGAGCGCGCCGGGGTGAAGTTCGCCGACGCCGACCTGATGGGCCACCCCTGGCAGATCGTCGTCGGCCCGCGCGGCGCGGCGCGCGGCATGGTGGAGCTGAAGCGCCGCGCGACCAACGAGCGTACGGAACTGCCGGCGGAGGACGTGCTGGCGCGCGTGCGCCGCTGATGTTCGGCTCCTTCGAGCGGATGGTGGCGGGGCGCTACCTGCGCGCGCGCAAAGGCGAGCGGTTCGTATCGGTGATCGCCGGGTTCAGCCTGGTCGGCATCGCGCTTGGCGTCGCCACGCTGATCATCGTCATGTCGGTGATGGGCGGCTTCAAGAGCGACCTGCTGGGCCGCATCCTCGGCTTCAACGGCCATCTCGGCGTCTATGGCGCCGGCGTGCCGCTGACCGACTACGCGGCGGATGCGCGGCGCATCCAGGCGGTGCCCGGGGTGGTCTCCGCCATCCCCGTGGTGGACGGGCAGGTGCTGCTGACCGACGACCGCAGCCACAACTCCGGCGGCTACGTGCGCGGCATCGCGCCGGCGGACCTGCGCCGGCTGCACTCCGTCGCCGACAACATCCGCGACGGCTCGCTCGACGCGTTCGCCGGGCAGGACGCCATCGCCATCGGCCTGACGCTGGCCAACAACTTCGGCCTGGCGGTGGGCAGCAAGATCACCCTGGTGTCGCCGCAGGGCGCCGCCACGGCGTTCGGCACCATCCCGCGGGTGCGCGCCTACACGGTCACGGCCATCTTCCAGGTGGGAATGAACGAGTATGACAGCGCCTACGTGTTCCTGCCGATCGAGGCGGCCCAGATATTCTTCCAGCAGGCCGGCCAGGCCAGCCAGATCGAGGTCACGGTCGATGACCCGGACCACGCGCGTTCCATCGGCCGCGCCATCGTGGCTGGCTGGCAGGGGCCGCCGATCCGCATCGTCGACTGGCAGCAGAGCAACGACAGCTTCTTCGGCGCCATCCAGACCGAGCAGACGGTGATGTTCCTGATCCTGACGCTGATCATCCTGGTGGCGGCGTTCAACGTGATCAGCACGCTGATCATGCTGGTGAAGGACAAGACCAGCGACATCGCCGTGCTGCGCACCATCGGCGCCTCGCCCGGGGCCGTGCTGCGCATCTTCCTGATGGTCGGCGCCTTCGTGGGGGTGTCGGGCACCGTGGTCGGCACCGTGCTCGGCGTGCTGTTCTGCCGCAACATTCAATACATCCAGGGCTTCGTGGAGACGCTGGTCGGGCATACCGTGTTCAACCCGACGGTGTACTACCTCGCCCACCTGCCGGCCCGGCTCGACGAGGCCGAGGTATTGCAGATCATCGCCATGGCGCTGGCGCTGTCGCTGCTGGCCACGCTGTATCCCAGTTGGCGCGCTGCCCGCACCGACCCGGTGAAGGCCCTGCGCAATGTCTGATCCGCTGGTGCTGCGGGCCGTCACCCGCACGTACCAGAGCGGCGACGGCGCGCTGGCCGTGCTGCGCGGGGCGGACCTGACGCTGCGGGCCGGCGAGATCGTGGCCCTGGTGGCCCCTTCCGGCACGGGGAAGTCGACGCTGCTGCACCTGGCCGGGCTGCTGGAGCGGCCGGACGGCGGCGCCGTGCTGTTCGACGGCCGCGACGCCGGCGCCCTGCCGGACCGCGAGCGCACGGCGATCCGCCGCGACAGCATCGGCTTCGTCTACCAGTTCCACCACCTGCTGGGCGAGTTCACCGCGCAGGAGAACGTGGTGCTGCCGCAGATGATCGCCGGCCGGCCGCGGCGCGACGCCCAGGCGCGGGCCGCCAGCCTGCTCGGCGCGCTGGGCCTGGCCACCCGCCTGGACCACCTGCCGGGCAAGCTGTCGGGCGGCGAGCAGCAGCGGGTGGCGATCGCGCGGGCGCTGGCGAACGCGCCGCGGGTGCTGCTGGCGGACGAGCCGACCGGCAACCTCGACGTCGGCACTTCGGGCGTGGTGTTCGACGCGCTGCTGGCGGCGGTGCGGGAGCAGGGCGTCGCCGCGCTGATCGCGACCCACAACCCGGACCTGGCGGCGCGCATGGACCGCCGGGTGACGCTGCGCGACGGGCTGCTGGTTGCTGCCTGACTTCTGGCTTCTCCTCCTCCCCTTGCGGGAGAAGGCCGGGAGGAGGGATGGCGCACCAGCCACCCGGCGCGCAAGGGGAGAGGGAAAGCCGTCGGGCGCTACTCGATGCGGATGACGATAGGCTGTGTGCCGAACAGCTCGAACCAGGCGACATGCTCGGCGACCAGGTCGAACAGCAGCTCGGCCGGGCGGGTGTTCGGCGCCGGCAAGGTGAACGCGACCTCGACGCTCTCGCCGGGCGCGACCCCGCCGTCGGACAGCTTGACGCGGCCGTAATCCTCGACGCTGTCCGCCTCCGGCTGCTTCACGCCGATCCACACCCCGCCGGCTTCCGGCAGCGAGGGCCGCCACCGTGCCGTGCCGATGTTGCTGGCCGTCGTGACGCCCCTGAGCAAGTCGCCAGCCGTGTCCGTCAGCGTCAGGCTGAAGCTCCCGGCCAGGCCGCGGCCATGGCGGCTGTCCTCGACCTGGTCGCCTTTCTTGAGGAAGAAGATGCGCAGGTTCTCCGCACCGCGTGCGACGCTGGCCAGCAGCTCCGCCGTGTCCGCCGCGGTCGGCTGCCCCGCGACGATGCGCCGGTAACGGTCCAGGCCGACCTTGGCGGACACCGGCGCGGCCAGCGCCAGGTCGATGCCGGTGAAGCCGATCGCCTCCGCCATGCGCCAGGTCTGCTCGACGACGATGTCGTTCTCGATGACCCCATGCCGCCGCATCTCGTACTGCGACATGGGCGCGCGGGAGTGGTTCGGCCCCGGTTCGTGGAACGCGACAATGCCGCCGTCACCCAGCACGCGGCAGAACTCCCGCAGCACGCCGGCCTGGTCCGCGACGTGGTGGAACGAGTCGTAGCAGACGATGCGGTCGACGCTGGCATCGCCGCAGGGCAGGGTGATGCCGTCGAACGCCTGCCACTCGATGGCCAGACCCTTGGCCACCGGGTCGCGCTCGATCGCCCGGCGGCCCAGGCCGAGCGCCGCGGCCGACACGTCGCAGGCGATCGGCCGGCAGCCGATTCAGGCCAGCGCCCGGCTGAGCCACCCCGTGCCGGCGCCGAAATCCAGCACGCGGGCGCCGGGGAACAGGTTGAGGCCGTTCAACACCTCCGTCACGCCATACAGGTTGGCGGGGGTGTCGTGCAGGCCGAAGAACGGCTTGCGCAGCAGCAGGGCGTCGTCGGGGATCGCGGAGAAGTACTTGTCGGCGCGCGCGATGTGCTCGGCGTTGGAGTGGCGGCCGACCAGCTCCCGCACGTCGATCAGCCCGTCGCTCATCCCATCGCCTCCCGCCCTGCCAAACAATTATCAGCGCTGGCGACCGCCGTCGATCGTGGTTTTCCAAGTGGCATGGCGTTTGCGTTACTGGCGGCTTCATGCCCCGGGGACCTGCTCGATGAATTCCGCATCCACCTACGTACAGGACACGCCCGGCGTCGCCGCGCGGACACGGTGGGTCCAGCTTCTGCTGGGGCTGATCTGCATGATGGCGATCTCCAGCCCGCAATACGTGTGGACCCTGTTCACCAAGCCGCTCGGCGCGGAGCTTGGCGCCGGCGCTGCCAGCATCCAGGTGACGTTCTCGCTGCTGATCGTGCTGCAGACGTTCTTCTCCCCGGCGCAGGGCTACCTGATCGACCGCTTCGGCCCGCGCCTGCTGATCGCCACGGGCGTGCTGATGACGGCGGTGAGCTGGCTGATCGCCTCTACCGTCACCACGCTGACGGGGCTGTACTTGGCCTATGGCGTGCTGGGCGGGCTTGGCACCGGCATCGTCTATGTCGGCGTGGTCGGGCTGATGGTGCGCT
>CAXSFF010000343.1:0-4871 GCA_964236035.1 uncultured Acetobacteraceae bacterium | reverse complement strand
GGATCAGCTCGGCCTTGTAGCGCTCGCCGCGCGCCTGGAAGAAGGCGATGGCGTCGTCGCGGTCCCACACCTGGCGCTCGAACGCGGCGTCGGCGGCGACGATCTCGCGCATGCGCGCCTCGATGGCGGGGAAGTCCTCGGGCGTGAACGGCTCGTTGCGGGCGAAGTCGTAGTAGAAGCCGTTGTCGATCGCCGGGCCGATGGTGACCTGGGTGCCGGGGTACAGCGACTGCACCGCCTCGGCCAGCACGTGGGCGGCGTCGTGGCGGATCATGCCAAGCGCGTCCGCATCGCGCCGCGTCACGAACACGACGCCGGCGTCGCGGTCGATCTGCCGCGAGAGGTCGACCAGCTCGCCGTCGACCTTCATGGCGAGGGCGGCGCGCGCCAGCCCGGGGCCGATCGCCGCCGCCACCGCGGTTCCGGTGACGGGTCCGTCGAAGCTGCGAACGGAGCCGTCCGGCAAGGTGATGGCAGGCATGGCAGCGGCCTTATGATGGAGTGGGCAGGTTCAATGGACGGCCCGGCGCGGTTCCGCAAGGCTTGGCTAGCGCAGCAGCATCATCTTCAGCGCGATCCGCATCTTCCGCCCATACGGCGGGGCGAGGAAGGTGAACCCGCTGATGCGGCCGGCCTTGTAGACGCCGCGGGCGTGCGACAGCCGGCGGAACCCGTCATGGCCATGATAGGCCCCCATCCCCGACGGCCCGACGCCGCCGAACGGCAGGTCGTCCTGGATGCAGTGCAGCAGCGCGCTGTTGATCGAGACGCCGCCCGACACGGTCCGGGCCAGCACGGCGTCGAGCTGCGCCGGGTCGCGGGTGAACGGGTACAGCGCCAGCGGCCGTGGCCGCGCGTTGACGAAGGCGATCGCGTCCGCAAGTTCCCGGTAGCCGATCACCGGCAGGATCGGCCCGAAGATCTCTTCCTGCATCAGCGCACCGTCCACCGGGGGATCCAGCAGCACCGTCGGCCCCATCTTGCGCTCGGCCGGCGCGTCGTCCAGCCGCAGCGCGCGGGCGCCACGGGCCTGCGCGTCGGCCAGCAGCGCATGCAGGCGGCGGTGGTGCCGGTCGGAGATGATGGAAGTCGCATCCGGATTGCCCGCCATGGCCGGGAACATCGTCCGCGCCTGCGCCAGTACGGCCTGCGCGAACCGCTCGGCCAGTTCCGCCGGCGCCAGCACGTAGTCGGGCGCGATGCAGGTCTGCCCGGCGTTGAAGAACTTGGCGACGGCGATAGTCTTGGCCGCGGCGTCGATGTCGTAATCGCGCCCGATGATCGCCGGCGACTTGCCGCCCAGCTCCAGCGTCACCGGCACCAGGTTCTGCGCCGCCGCCAGCATCACCTTGCGGCCGACCTCCGTCGACCCCGTGAACACCAGGTGGTCGAACGGCAGCGCGCACACCGCCTGCGCCATCTCGGGGCCGCCCTGCACGACGCAGACCTGCGCCGGGTCGATCGCGTCGGCCAGCAGGCGCGCCAGCAGCGCCGAGCAGCGCGGCACCAGCTCGGACGGTTTCAGGATGACCCGGTTGCCAGCGCCGATCGCATCGATCAGCGGGCCGAAGGTGAGGAACAGCGGGTAGTTCCAAGGCGACACGATGCCGACGCAGCCGAGCGGCTGGTATTCCACCCAGGCCCGCCCCGGCTGCGCGTTGATGCCGACGCGACGCCGCTCCGGGCGCATCCAGCGCGCGAGATAGCGGCTGGTGTGGCGGATCGCCGCCAGCAGCGGCACCACCTCGGCGAGGATCGTCTCCTGCGGCGGGCGGTTGCCGAAATCCGCCGAGATGGCCGCGGCCAGGCTGTCCTTGTTGGCCCGCAGCATCGTGTCCAGCGCCTTGAGCGCGGCAAGGCGCTGCGCCAACCCGGGCCTGCCGTCGCGCTGGTAGGCCAGCCGCTGCATCGCCAGCATGCGCGCCGGAGCGTCGAGGTCGTCCTGGGCGATGACAGGCGTCGCTGTGTTCATGGGCGCTTCCCTACTGGAGCCGAGCGTATGTCACCGACTCGACAGCTGTCATTGCGAGCCGCCGCTTGGCGGTGTGGCAATCCAGGGCCACGCGACGGAAACCTGCCGTGCGGCCCTGGATTGCCGCGTCGCAAGCGCTCCTCGCAATGACGGGTTAAAAAATCGCATCCATCCGACTCACGCCGCCAGGAACGCCGCAACCTCGCCGATGAACCGATTCGTGTCCTGCAGCTGCGGCACGTGTGCGCACCCGGCCATTTCCACCAAAGTGGCATCCGGCAGCAGATCCGCCAGCTCCCGCGCCATCGCCGGCGGCGTCGCCTCGTCCTGCTCGCCGACCAGCACGAGCACCGGCATGCTCAACGCACGCACGGAGGCACGTATGTCAAGGTCGGCCAATGCAGCGCAGGCGCCCGTGAACACCGCGGGGTCGGTGGCGACGAAACATGCGCGGCGCTCCGCCAGCAGGGCCGGGTTGGCGTCCTGGAACTCCGGCGCGAACAGCCGGCGCATCGCCGTGTCCGCGATCGCGCCCAGCCCCTTCGACGCCGCCGCCGCCGCCATGCCGCGGAACGCCGCCCGCCCCGGCTCGGAGAACGCGGCCCCCGTGCCGGCCAGCACCATGCGGCTGACCAAATGCGGATGCCGCAGCGCCAGCATCAGCGCGACGAAGCTGCCATAGCCGTTGGCGATGACGGCGGCCGGGTGCGGCGCCTCCGCGAGCGCCACCGCCATCCGGTCCGCCACCGCCGCCAAATCCGGGCCGACGGGCGCCGAGCCGCCGAAGCCCGGCAAATCCGGCAAGACGACTTGGTTTCGGTCCGACAGCCGGGCCGCGAGCGGCGCGCAACTGCCCGCGTCGGCCAGCAACGAGTGGAACAGCCACACCGTCGGCCCGGTGCCGGAAACCTCGGCCCGCACGCGGCCATCCACAAAATGCCTGCACGTCATTGGCGATCCCCCTGCGTTTCCCTAGCATGCGTCCATGGCCCATGAACGCGTGGCAGCCTGTCACCCGAATGCCCAGGAGACCTTTGGACGCCATGAAGCCCCCCGCCGGCAACCCGATGCAAGGCAAGGTCATCTTCGCCAACCAACTGCGCGGAGTGGCGGTGCTGATCGTGGTGTCGGTCCATTACACCGTGGTCTACCAGCTGATGCGGCCCATGCTTTCCTGGGTGGTGGCAGCCCCGCAGGTCGAGGGGCCGGTGCCGGCTTTCATCAGCTGGGTTTTCCCGTGGTGGCTCGATATCGGCGCGTTCAGCGTATCCCTGTTCTT
The DNA here is from genome assembly GCA_964236035.1 of uncultured Acetobacteraceae bacterium. Taxonomy (GTDB): domain Bacteria; phylum Pseudomonadota; class Alphaproteobacteria; order Acetobacterales; family Acetobacteraceae; genus CAXSFF01. Next base: position 1,620 of record CAXSFF010000343.1, on the reverse strand, counting down.
CCTGGTCAGCGGCTTCGTGGTCCCGTTCTCGCTGGCAGGCACCACCGGCGGCCGCTTCCTGCTCGCCCGCGGGCTGCGCATCTTCCCGACCTACTGGGTGGCCCTGCTGATCGAGTGGAGCGTGGTCTACGCCGCCTCCCTCTACTGGGGGCGCCCGATCGTGTTCGACCGGCAGACCTTCCTGGACAACGCGCTGCTGGTCCATTCGACGATCGGCGTCGGCGGGGTCGACCTGGTCAACTGGACGCTGGCCATCGAAGTGAAGTTCTACCTGTTGGCCGCCGTCATCCGCCCGCTGCTGCTGCGCCACCTGGTCTGGCCGCTGCTGCTCTATGCGGCGGGCGCGGTGGCGCTCAATGCCGCGCAGGGGCACGGCCTCATCCAACTGCCGCCGCAACTGGTCGCGGAGTCGATGTACCTGGTGTTCGTGCTGCCGGGCACGCTGTTCAGCTACCACTTCCGCGGCGCCATCCGCACGTCCGTCCTGGTGGGCGGCTGCCTGCTGCTGCTGGCGCTGGGCAATGCGTGCTGGGCCTTGGGGCCGTTCCCCGAGCAGTTCCCGATCAAGACGCTGAACTACGCCTACGGGCTGGCCGCCTTCGCCGCCGCCTACGCGGCCCGCCGCGCGTTCCGCCCGTTGGCGCTGCTCGATTTCTTCGCCGACATCAGCTACCCGCTCTACCTGGTCCACTCGCTGCCGGGCTTCTCCTGCATGACCTATCTGATCCTGGTCTGGCAGGTGCCCTACGGGATCGCAGCCATCACCGCCTTCCTGCTTTCCGTGGCCACCGCCTGGGTCCTGCACGTCAGCATCGAGCGCGTCAGCATCGACGCTGGCCACCGGCTGACCAGGGGCACGGCAGCCCGGCCTGTGCTGCGCCAGGCGCGACGGCCCTATTCGGCCGGCGGAACCTCGCCGTAGGTGGCGATGAACTCCGGCTCGCCGTAATCGCCGGCCTCCTCGTCGGCCACGATGCGCACGACGTGGGCGCCGATCACCGAACCGGCCGCCATCGCCTTCTCGGCCCGCCGCGCGCCTTCTTCCGGAGTGCGGCAGGCGATGCCCGCGCCCGCCGCCACGCGGCCCTTCGCCCCGCGCGTATACGGCTGGTAGACGATACGTTCCTTGGCCGCCATGTCGGTCTCCATCAGGGCGCCGCGCCGATCAGGTGACCCGGCTGCGTTCATGTATGGGACGCCGCCGCCCTGCAAAAAAGGTCGCATAGATGCCATGCCTGCGTGTCCACCAGGTCCGATCCGGCGCCGTCACCTCCGTCATGCTGGCGATCCGCGGCTGGCTGCGCGCGCGCGGGTTCGACAGCGGGATTTTTGCCGGCGATGGCGGCGAGCCGTCTACCTACCCGGCGGACGCGCTGCCGAGCCACGCCGACCAGGTTGTGCTGGTGCATTCCACCGACCTGGACTTGGCCAGCGTGCAGGCGCCGAAAATCCTGCTGCATCACGGCGTCGCACCATTGCCGCCCGACCGGTTCGTTGCCGCGCTCACCGCCACCGAGCCGCAGGCGGTCGCCTTGCGCAGGCTCGGCTTCCAGGCCGTGCGCAGCTGCGGCGCGCTGTTCGATCCCGACGTCGTGGCCCGCGTCCAGCGCCCCGAGGTCA
>CAXSFF010000342.1:0-4875 GCA_964236035.1 uncultured Acetobacteraceae bacterium | reverse complement strand
CGTGCAGGATGTCCTCGGCGGCGATGGTCTCGCGGCGGATGCGGCTTTCGGCGAACGCCACGTCCTCCGGGATGTTGGGGTCGAGGTGATGGCACACCATCAGCATGTCCAAATGCTCGTCGAGCGTGTTGGACGTGTACGGCCGCGTCGGGTTGGTCGACGACGGCAGCACATTCGGCAGCCCGGCGACGCGCAGGATGTCCGGCGCATGACCGCCGCCCGCGCCCTCGGTGTGGAAGGCGTGGATGGTGCGCCCGGCGAAGGCGGCGATGGTGTCCTCCACGAAGCCGCTCTCGTTCAGCGTGTCCGTATGGATCATCACGGGCACGTCGAAGCGGTCCGCCACCGACAGGCAGCAGTCGAGCGCCGCCGGAGTGGTGCCCCAGTCCTCGTGCAGCTTCATCGACGAGGCGCCGGCGCGCAGCATTTCCTCCAGCGCGGCCGGGCGCGACGCGTTGCCCTTGGCCGAGAACGCCAGGTTGACCGGCAACCCCTCCGCCGCCTGCAACATGCGCGCCAGGTGCCACGGACCCGGCGTGCACGTGGTCGCCGAGGTGCCGCTGGCCGGCCCCGTGCCGCCGCCGACCATGGTGGTGACGCCGGACGCCAGCGCCTCCTCGACCTGCTGCGGGCAGATGAAGTGGATGTGGCTGTCGACGCCGCCGGCGGTGAGGATCTTGCCCTCGCCGGCGATGATCTCGGTGCCGGGGCCGATGATGATGGTGACGCCGGGCTGCACGTCGGGATTGCCCGCCTTGCCGATGGCGGCGATGCGCCCGTTCACCAGCGCCACGTCGGCCTTGACGATACCCCAATGGTCGAGGATCAGCGCGTTGGTGATCACGGTGTCGGCGGCGCCCTCGGCCTGGCTGGCCTGGCTTTGACCCATGCCGTCGCGGATCACCTTGCCGCCGCCGAACTTCACCTCTTCGCCGTAGAGGGTGAGGTCGCGCTCCACGGCGATGAACAGCTCCGTATCCGCGAGGCGCACGCGGTCGCCGGTGGTCGGGCCGTACATGTCGGCGTAGGCGCGGCGGGTGATGCGGGTCATTGCAACGGACCCATGACGTCGCCGCGGAAGCCGTACACCGTGCGGGCGCCGCGGAACGGCACCAGCGTGACCTCCCGCGCCTGCCCGGGTTCGAAGCGGACGGCGGTGCCGGCGGCGATATCGAGGCGCTGGCCACGGGCGGCGGCGCGGTCGAACTGCAACGCCGGGTTGGTCTCGGCAAAATGGTAGTGGCTGCCGACCTGGATCGGGCGGTCGCCGGTGTTGGCGACGGCCAGGGTGGTGCGCGGCTGCCCGGCGTTCAGCTCGATGTCGCCGTCCAGGGTAATGATTTCGCCGGGGATCATCGGATCGGCTCGTGCACGGTGACGAGCTTGGTGCCATCGGGGAAGGTCGCCTCCACCTGCACGTCCGGGATCATCTCGGCGATGCCGTCCATCACCTGCTCCCGGGTCAGCACGTGGGCGCCGTGCTGCATCAGGTCGGCGACCGAGCGGCCGTCGCGCGCACCCTCCACCACGAAGTCGCAGATCAGCGCGACCGCCTCGGGATGGTTCAGCTTCACGCCACGCGCCAGGCGACGGCGCGCGACCTCGGCGGCCATGGCGATCAGCAACTTGTCCTTCTCGCGCGGGGTCAGGTTCATTCAGCAGCTCCACACGCGCGGCAGGGGACGGGAGCCGCGCAACGCCGCCAATCCTGCCACGATCGCGGCCCGTGCACAGGCCCCATCGCGCGCGACGATGCGGGCCACCAGCAGGTCGTCCATCACGGACGCGCCCGCCTCGAACGGCGACAATGCCGCCCGCAACGGCTCCAGCCATTGCAACGCATCGCCGCTCGCCAGTACCAGGACGGCGACCGCCCGGCCGCCGTTCGCCACCGCCGGGCGGTCCAGCACCGCTTGCACGGGGCCGTCCAGCCGGATCGCGTCATGCCACAGCAAGCGGCCGTCGCGATGCAGCCGGATCGTGTCCCGCAGACGCGCCGCCCGCACCGTCTCGCCCATCAGCGCCCGCCCGAACACCAGCGTCTCCACCCCCAGGAACCACGCCGACCCGGTGAGTTGGACATCAAGCCGCCGGTCGAGCGCCGATCCGTCGAACAGGATCGCCTCCTGCGGCAGCCACTCCAGCGCCGCGCCGTCCGCCACCTCCAGCACCGTCCGCACCTCCGCCACGCCCGACCCGGCGCCCGCGCGGTAGAATCGTTCCGCCGCCTGGCTGGCCACCGTCAGCCGGCATCCCGCCGCCGCCTCGATACGTGTGCTCAGGCGGTCGCCGCCGGCCACCCCGCCGGAACTGTTCAACGTGACCACGCTGGTCCACGCCCCCTGCTCCGGCCGCGGCAGCCGCGCCTTCAGGCAGCCGGACTGGCGGAAATCCCGCAGCACCGTCGCCTCGCCTCGCCGCTTCACCCCCACGCGAAGCTCGCCCTTCGCCCGCTGCATCGCGGGCGCGTCGCCGCCGTCCAGCATTCAGACCGACAGCCGGCGCCGGATTTCCGCCTCGTCCAAGGTGCCCGCCGGGCCGCTCAGCACGACGTCGCCGCGGTCCATCACCACCAGGCTCTGCGCCAGCTCGCGGGCGAAGTCGTAGTACTGCTCCACCAGCACGATCGCCATCTCGCCGCGCTGCCGCAGCAGGGTGATAACGCGCCCGATGTCCTTGATGATGCTCGGCTGGATGCCCTCGGTCGGCTCGTCCAGCACCAGCAGCCGCGGCTTCATCACCAGCGCTCGGGCGATCGCCAACTGCTGCTGCTGCCCGCCCGAGAGATCGCCGCCCCGTCGCCGCAGCATGGTCTTGAGAATCGGGAACAGCTCGAACATCTCGTCCGGCACGAAGCGCGCGCGGCGCGGCAGCACGGCGAACCCCGTCTCCAGGTTCTCCCGCACGGTCAGCAACGGGAAGATGTCGCGACCCTGCGGCACCCAGGCGATGCCGCGGCGCGCCCGCTCGAACGTCGGCAGCCGGGTGATGTCGCGGCCGTCCCACATCACCCGCCCGGCGCTGACCGGATGCGCGCCGGTGATGGCCCGCAACAGGCTCGTCTTGCCGACGCCGTTGCGGCCCAGCACGCAGGTGACGGCGCCGGGTTCGGCCTGGATCGAGACCTGGCGCAGGGCGATGGCGGCGCCGTAGTGCAGGTTCACGCTTTCGACGCTCAGCATAGGAAGGCGGGGGCTTTGCCCCTCGACCCCATTAAAGGCAGAGCCTTTAAAATCCTCTGATTAAGCGAAGGGTTCCAAGGGCCGACGGCCTTTGGCGGGTCCAGGGCAGAGCCCTGGCCTTGCTCAACGCCCAAGATAAACCTCCACCACCCGAGGGTCTTCGCTCACATGGTCGATGCTGCCCTCGCTGAGCACGCTGCCCTCGTGCAGCACCGTCACCGTCACGCCCAGCGCCCGCACGAAGCCCATGTCGTGCTCCACCACCACCACGCTGCGGCTGCGGTTGATCTCGCGCAACAGGATCGCCGTCTGTTCGGTCTCCGAGTCGGTCATGCCCGCCACCGGCTCGTCCACCAGCAGCAGCTTGGGTTCCTGCGCCAGCAGCATGCCGATCTCCAGCCATTGCTTCTGCCCATGGCTGAGGTCGCCGGCGCGGCGGTGGCGCTGCTCGGTCAGGCGCGTCGTCTCCAGGATCGCCTCGATGCGGCAGCGCTCCTCCGCGGTCTGCCGGGCGAGCAGGGTGAAGCGGGGGCGGCGGTCGCCGGACAGCGCGAGCAGCAGGTTGTCCCATACCGTATGCGGCTCGAACACGGTCGGCTTCTGGAACTTGCGGCCGATGCCCAGCTCGGCGATGGCCGGCTCGTCCAGCCGGGTCAGGTCGGTGGCGCCGCCGAACAGCACGTCGCCTCCGTCCGGCCGGGTCTTGCCGGTGATCACGTCCATCATGGTGGTCTTGCCGGCGCCGTTGGGGCCGATCACCGCGCGCATCTCGCCCGGCATCAGCACCAGCGACAACGCGTTCAGCGCTCGGAAGCCGTCAAAGCTGACCGAAACGTCGTCAAGGTAGAGCAGGCTGCCGTCCCTCACGACATCGCCTCCTTGGCGGCGGACTCGGCGGGCGTCGGCGGGGCAGCGGGCAATGGCGGGTCGCCGCGTTCACGCGGAGCCGGCACCAGGCCGAGGATGCCGCGCGGCAGGAACAGCGTCACCAGGATGAACAGCGCACCCAGCCCGAACAGCCACAGCTCCGGGAACTGGCCAGTCAGGACGGTCTTGCCGAGGTTGACCAGAACCGCTCCCAGCATGCCGCCGACCAGCGTGCCGCGCCCGCCGACGGCGACCCAGATCACCGCCTCGATCGAGTTGGCAGGGGCGAACTCGCCGGGGTTGATGATGCCGACCTGGGGCACGTACAGCGCGCCGCCGATGCCTGCCATGACCGCGGACAGCACCCACACCACCAGCTTGTAGCGCTCCGGCCGGTAGCCCAGGAAGCGGGTGCGGCTTTCGGCGTCCCGCACCGCCACCAGCACCTTGCCGAACCGCGACCGGGTCAGCGCGCGCGCCAGCAGGTACAGCATGGAAAGCACGATCGCCGTCGCCACCAGCAGCCCGCACCGGGTCGCGTCGGCGGTGAGCGGGAAGCCGAGCAGCTCCTTGAAGTCGGTCAGGCCGTTGTTGCCGCCGAACCCCATGTCGTTGCGGAAGAACGCCAGCAGCAGCGCATAGGTCAGCGCCTGGGTGATGATGGACAGGTAAACCCCCGTCACCCGGCTGCGGAACGCCAGCCAGCCGAACAGCGCCGCCAGCGCGCCCGGTGCCAGCATCGCCATCAGCAGGGCGAACGGGAAGTGGGCGAAGCCGTACCAGTACCACGGCAGCTCGTGCCAGTTCAGGAACACCATGAAGTCCG
>CAXSFF010000341.1:0-4899 GCA_964236035.1 uncultured Acetobacteraceae bacterium | reverse complement strand
GAAGACGGCGCTGCCGCTGCCGCGGAGGGAGCGCAAGAGGCGCGCCCGTCCGCCCTCGATCTCACCGAGAACGGGATAGCAGGCGTCAGCCTCCTCCGGTGCGCCGACACGCGGCAGGTAACGCCAGTGCATGGAGGGCGCGCCGCCTGGTCCGTTCGGCCCGGCGTCTGCCGGCACGAGGTCACTTAAAGCCAGCTCGAAGAAGTTGAACCCGTCCCACGATGCGGCGGCGGTGACGCGATCATCGTCCAGCGTAAGCGGCGTGACGTCGGAGAACATCTTCGGAATGCCCAACTCGTCGCGCCCGGTGATGATCGGGTCCGCGCGGCTTTCCAGCACGCAGGCTGAGAGCCGTCCCGCCTGACCGCTGGCGCGATGCAGCGCAGCCAGGGAAATGTGAAGGATGTTGTAGCCGCGCCCGGCGAGCCAATCGAGCTCACGCAGCTCCCGCAGCTCGATGAACAGCCGAGGGTCCGGGTCTGGATCGAAGCCTGGCGGCAGGTGCGCGGCGAGGCGGCCGGCGTCGATACGCAGTGTCAGCCAGGCGGTCAGGACGTGCGGGCGATCCCGGTTCTCCCACCGGCCACCGTCCGGTCGTTGACGGGGACCCGGGGCGGGGCCGAAATGCGTCGGCGCGCGGTAGAGCCGCCCTGGCAGGAACGCGTAGCTCACGAAGCGCTGACCTGCGACGGATAATCCAGGCGGAAAGGCGTCTCCTCGTTATAGCCGATCTCGGCATAGGTCAGGACGTGGCTGCGGATGCCCTCGATGACGCGATCCGGCGGCAGGCTGAGGTCCAGGGCCTGTTTGTAGATCTGATGCGCGGGCAGCCCGGTTTGCCAGTAGACCTCGCACCGGTTGCCGTCCGGGTCGCGAAAGTAGACACCCACCGCGTTGCCATGGCTGACATCCATCGTCGGGACACCGGCGGCGCGTAGCGTGCGGCTGTAGCCGGCCACCGCGTCCAGCGAGGTGGCGCGGAAAGAGATCTGCTGCACCAGCAGCGCGTCCTCGGCCGCCGTGCGTCCCCCGCGCAGGAGCATCATGTGGTGCTCCTCCTCAGGACGAGTGCTGAGAAAGCAGAAGCCGGTTTCGACGCTGCCATCGGTGATCTGGAAACCGAGCAGGTCCGTCCAGAACCGGACGCTTCGGGCAAGGTCGAAGACGTAAAGCCCGACATGGCCGAGGCCAAGTATCGGGTGTGCCGCCGCGAGGTCCGTGATGCGGTCGTTCATCGCTGCGTCTCCTTGTTAGATTCGGCCTGCCCCTGCAGGAAGGCGACGCGCAATGCGGCGAGGCTGGTTTCGAGGTGCCGCAGCATTGCGTCCGCGGCGCGGTCGGGGTCGCGCGTTGCCAGGACGTCGGCCAACGCGACATGCCCGACATCGCCGGTGTGGCGCACGACGGGGGCGGTCCGAAGCACGCGTCGGCAACGCTCCGAGTCGCGCCAAAGGTCGGCGGCGATGCGTTGCAGCGTCGGCGAGCCGGCCGCTTCGTAGATCGCGAAGTGAAAGCGCTCATGCGCTTCCGATCGCGCCGAAGCGCCCCGCCTCGCTGTTTCATGGGCTTGGGCGAGTTTGCGCAGCTTGGCGATGGCGTCGTCCGAGGCGAAGATGGCGGCGCGGCGCATCACCTCCGACTCGAGCGTGATGCGGACGGCGTAGATGTCCTCCTGCTCCGCCAAGTCGACGGTCGCCACCATCGCGGTCTGGTGGGGACGGATAATCACGAGCCGGTCAGCCTGCAGTGCGCGTAGCGCCTCCCGCACCGGGATGGATGTGGCGCTGAAGCGGGCCGCCTGCTCCTCAAGCTTCAACAACGTGCCAGGGCATAGACGTCCGGTGAGTATGTCGTCGCGGATGATGCGTCGAATGTGCTCCGACTTGGTCAGCGGCGTGTCCGGGACGCTCATTGCGGCGTCAGCCCGGCGTGGCGACGCAGATGCGCCAGCGCAACATCCCAAGACGCGTCCGCCGCGGAGGAGTCGTAAAGCTCGGTGCGGTCGGCATTGCAGAATCCGTGGTCCGCCTCCGGATAGCGGACGAGCGTGCAGCCTGGTTGCCGCTGCGCCCAGGCGGCGATCCAGTCTTGCTCCGGCGCCGGCACGAAGCGGTCACGCATCCCGATCAGGATGAGCAGCGGTGCGCTCAGGCGCCCTTCGTGCCGTGCCTCTGCCAGGGCACGCAGGCGCACGGGGTACCAGGCGGCAACAGCCACGAACCCCTCGGCTCCGGCCAGGGCTGCAAGGCAGGCCGCCAGGCCGCCGAAACACCAGCCGGCCAGCATCACCGGGCCGGGATTCGTGGCCAACACCTGCCGAGCAGCTGCGATATCGGCCAGCAGTTCCGCCGGGTCGGCGGCGTGGGCAAGGCGAGCGGCCTCTGCCTCCGCCTCATAGGGCAAGGACATCGTGTCGTGGCGCCAAAACAGGGCGGGCGCGGCAACGTGCAGCCCTGCGGCAGCGAAACGGGCCGCCTGACGCGAGGCGAACGCGTTCAGCCCGAACCCTTCATGCAGCAGGACGACGCCGCCCCAGGCGCGATCAGCCGCACAGACCAGCATCGGCGGCCGGCCTTGGGCCGCTGCGAGGAGCTGTGGCTGCGCGAAGGAGTTGTTTGCCATACCGATACATATAGCATATATGATTTTGGACGCAAGCAAGACGCAAGGCGGGGGTGGGCGATATGAGCCCGAGCATGACGGACACCGACGTGATCATTTTGGGCTGCGGCCCGTCGGGCTTGGCGCTCGCGACCTTGCTGACGCAGCAGGGCCTGAGGGTGGCCGCTGTCGACAAGCACCGGATCGTCGTGCCCTACCCGCGCGCCACGCATATCGACGACGAAGTGGCACGCCTGTTCCAGGCGCTCGGGGTGGCGGAGGAAATTGCGCCGGAGCTGACCGAGAGCGGCGATTTCACCCTGTACGACGGTGATTGGCAGCCCTTCATGCAAGTGCGGCTGCCCCCTGGCATGGAGCGGTCCAAGCCGACCGAACAGGGCTGGAAGCGTGACTACATGTTCCAGCAGCCTGATTTCGAGAGCCGCCTGCGCGGCCGCTTGATGGCCGATGAGCGGTGCGAGACGTGGTTCGGCTGGGAGGCGGTATCGGTGGTGCCGCAGGCCGACGGTGTGCGCGTGCGGCTACGCAGCCGTGACGGCCTGGGCGAGGTCGATCTGCACGGCGCCTGGCTGGTTGCCGCCGACGGTGCGAGGTCGGCAGTACGGGCGCAGATCGGCGCCGCCACGTTGGACCTCAACGGCACGCAGCGGTCGCTGATCCTGGACATCTACCCGTTCGTGCGCGACCACCCCCTGCGCGACCGCAGCTCGTTCATCTACTGCGCGCCTTACGAGAACCCGCTGACCTATGTGCGCACTGCCATACCACGTTGCCGGTTCGAGTTGATGTTGCGACAACGCGACGAGACGGCGCCGTTTCTCGACCACCGGCTGCACCACCGCCTGCTGTCGCGTTGGTTCGCCCCGGGCCAGTACCGGATCGAGCGGGCGGACGTGTACCAGTGGCAGTCGGTCCTGGTGCAGGGTTGGCGGCACGGGCGGGTCCTGTTGCTTGGCGACGCGGCGCATTAGATGCCGCCGATGCTTGGGCAGGGGCTTGGCGCCGGGCTGCGCGACGCCGCCAACCTGGCGTGGAAGCTTGCCCGTGTCGTGGGCGGCCGCAGCCCCGAAGCCTTGCTGGACACATATGAGAGCGAGCGGGCGCCGCATGTGCAACGATTCATCGAGGCGTCCGCGCGCGTGGCGAACTTGGCGGAGTGGTGGGCCGACAATCCGCCGCGTGCCGGGAGCGACGAGCCGGTGCAGACGATCGAGAAGTTCCGGCCAAGCCTTGGCCCGGGGCTGCACGGCGTGGCGGCGGCCCCTGTCGGCACCCTCTCGCCGCAGCCCCGGGTTGGGGATGGGCGCCTGATGGACGACGCCGTCGGTTACCGTTTTGCGGTGCTCGTGCTGCCGGAGACCTTGTCGGAGATGGACGCCGACGCCTGGGCGGCGATGGACCGGCTCGACGCGCGCGCGGTCGTGGCCTTGGACGACGGTGCGGCGTGGCTTCGCGACTGCGGTGCCGTGGCCGCGATCATTCGGCCGGACCGCTACGTGCACGACCTCGCCCGGACGCCATCACAACTGGCGCCGGCGCTTCGGGCATTCGAGGATCGCCTGGCCGGACACGAGGCGTCGTTGGCGGTTTCTTGAGCGGAGGCACGACCCCGACAAAGCCCAAAACCATGAATGGACACGCCATGGCCAAGAGACTGGTCTTATCCTACGGGAGCTGGACGTACAAGGGCGCATCGGAGGCGGTCATCGTGGCTGGGGCGTTCGGCATCACCCTGGTCGAAGGCTTCGACTTCCTGACGTTGAGCTTTGCCGCGCCAGAGTTGATGCACACGCTGGACATCAGCCGCGAGGTGATCGGGCTGGTGTTCGGGGTCGCGGTCGCTGGTGCCGTAACGGGGTCGCTGCTGCTGGGGCTGCTTGCCGAACGCATCGGGAAGATGACGGCACTCGCGGTCGGGCTCCTCATCTTCGGAGTGTGCTCGTTTCTCATGACGTCTGTCGCGGACGTCGGAGCGCTTGTGCTCAACCGCTTCATCGCGGGTCTTGGGCTGGGCGGCGTCGGGCCGGTCGCGGTCGCGCTCGCGACGCACAGGATTGCCGAGAACCGCCGGCGGGAGCTGATCGGGATCGTTTGGAGCGGCATCCCGACGGGTGCGGTGCTGGCGGGCCTGGTGTCATATCTCTTCGCCGACACGCTCGGGTGGAACTTCATCTTCACGATCGGGGCGTTGCTGCCGCTGCTGAGCATAGCTTTGGCCTTTGCGGTGTTTGGTGGCCAAGCGAGGCTGGTCGGTGCCGCACGCTGGCCCGCCAAGAC
>CAXSFF010000340.1:0-4899 GCA_964236035.1 uncultured Acetobacteraceae bacterium | reverse complement strand
CTCGTCCACGTCGACCAGCACCTCCTCCATCGGCTCCTCGCGCTCGCCGGTCTCCGGGTTCTTGCGGGTCAGCACGCGCGGGCGGCCGATGGTCAGCTCGAAGCCCTCGCGGCGCATGGTCTCGATCAGCACGCCGAGTTGCAGCTCGCCGCGGCCGGCGACCTCGAACGCCTCGCTCTCGTTGCTCTCGGTGATCTTGACGGCGACGTTGCCCTCCGACTCGCGCAGCAGGCGGTCGCGTATCTGGCGCGACGTGACCTTCTTGCCCTCGCGCCCGCCGAGCGGGCCGTCGTTGACGCGGAACGTCATCGCCAGCGTCGGCGGGTCGATCGGCGTGGCGTGCAGCGGCGCCGCCAGCTCCGGCGAGCCGACCGTGTCCGGCACCGTCGCCTCGCTCAGCCCGGCGACGGCGATGATGTCGCCGGCAATAGCCTCCTCGACCGTCACCCGCTCCAGGCCGCGGAAGCTGAGCAGCTTGGTCAGCCGCCCCGTCTCCACCACGGAGCCGTCGGCGCGCAGCACCTTCACGGGCATGTTCAGCCGCGCCGTGCCCTGCTCCACGCGCCCGGTCAGCACGCGGCCGAGGAAGTTGTCGTAGTCCAGGATGGAGGCGACCATACCGAACGGCGCGTCCGGGTTCAGCGCAGGGGCCGGCACGTGGCGCAGCACCAGGTCGAACATCGGCGCCAGGTCCTTGCGCGGGCCTTCCAGCTCCACGTCGGCCCAGCCCTGGCGGCCGGACGCGTACAGCATCGGGAAGTCGAGCTGCTCGTCGGTGGCGCCGAGGGCGGCGAACAGGTCGAACACCTCCGTGTGGACCTCGTCGGCGCGGGCGTCCTGGCGGTCGATCTTGTTGACCACGACGATCGGCTTGATGCCCTGCGCCAGCGCCTTGCCGACCACGAACTTGGTCTGCGGCAGCACGCCCTCGGCGGCGTCGACCAGCACGATGGCGCCGTCGACCATGTTGAGGATACGCTCCACCTCGCCGCCGAAATCGGCGTGGCCGGGGGTGTCGACGATGTTGATCCGGGTGCCCTTCCACTCGACGCTGGCGACCTTGGCCAGAATGGTGATGCCGCGCTCCCGCTCAAGGTCGTTGCGGTCCAGCGCCCGCTCCACCACCGCCTGGTGCTCGCGGTAGGCGCCCGACTGCTTCAGCAGCTGGTCGACCAGCGTGGTCTTGCCGTGGTCGACGTGGGCGATAATGGCGATGTTGCGAATATCCATGGGGCGTCCGTGTCGGGCACACGTCGAACGGCGCCCGCCTGTTATGTTGCAGATGCACACATAGTCGCCGCCGGGCGGTAATACGAGCCGAAAAGCCGGGACGGATCAGCAGAACGCCCGCGGCGCGCATTCAGCGCACCGCGGGCGTTCATCGGCCGGGCCGGGTGACCCGGCGCAGACGGTTAGTTGGTGCCGGTGGTCATCGCGGCGGCGACAGCTTTCTTGGCAGACGCCATGTCGCCGCTGGCCAAAGCCTTGCGGGCCGTCTCGACCTGCATCACGTCGGGCGCCTGGTCAGGCGTGCCGGCCTGGTCGACGGGCACCGAGCGTTGCAGCATGGCGGTCTCGGCACGCTCCAGCGCCTCCTGTGCGCGGCCGGACTGGCGGCTGTTGAGAGCCGTCTGGGCTTCGCGCAGGAACACAGGGATGCCGGCGTTCTGGCCGCCGGCGGGGGTCGGCAGGCGTGGCGCGATCCGGGACTTGGTGTCTGCCGGGCTGGCGTTGCTGGCCTTGTCGGACGCCGGGTAGCTGTCGCCGACGCCGGGCTCGTGGCCTGGGCGGACGCCCTCTTCGGCACTGGCGCTGGTGCTGGCCTTCGATTTGGCAGCGTGATGCATCCGCTTGTGCATCATAGGCTTCTTCTTGGCCGGCATCTTTTCAGCCGGAGCGGACGCCGCGGGCGGCGTAAGGCCGGCAGGGTCCGACGGCGGAGCTTGGGCATGAACGCCCGCGGCAAGGCCAGTCAATGCCAAACCGAACGTGGCGGCGGACAGGAGCAACGTCTTACGCATCAAACTACATTCCTCGTAAAATAGACATATCATCGTAGCGCCAAGTGGTGCGCGTCGACAACTCAACGGCTTCGTTGCGCTAATGGTTGCGAGAACGGCAAATTCACGAAATCGTGAAGATGTCGGCAGCCAGCGCCTTCAGGTCCGCCAGCGGCCGTGCCCCGTAGTGGCCGATCACCTCCGCCGCGGCGATGCTGCCGAGCCGGCCGCAGACCGCAAGGCTCCGTCCCGCCGCCAGCCCCGCCAGGAACCCGGCGGCGTAGGCATCCCCTGCCCCCGTGGTGTCGATCACGGCGGCGGGCGCGGCGTCGACCCGCACGCGCTCGTCGCCCCGCACGATCACGCTGCCGCCGGCGCCGCAGGTCAGCGCGGCGAGCGGCACCGCCCGCGCCGCGGCGGCGACGGCAGCGTCGAAGCCATCGACCTCGAACAGGCAGCAGATTTCGGCCTCGTTGGCGAACAGGATGTCGACCTGGCCGTCCAGCAGCGCGAGGAAGGCGGCGCGGTGGCGGTCGACGCAGAACACGTCCGACAGCGACAGCGCCACCTGGCGGCCGGACCCGTGCGCCACGGCGGCGGCGCGGCGGAACGCGGCCTGCGCCGCCGGCGGGTCGAACAGGTAGCCTTCAAGGTAGAGCACGGCCGCATCCGCCACCAGCGCCTCGTCCAGTTCCGCCTCGCCGAACGCGACGCAGGCGCCGAGGAAGGTGCTCATGGTCCGCTGCCCGTCCGGGGTGACGGCGATCAGGCAGCGCGCGGTCGGCGCCCCGCCCACCAATGGCGGCGTCGGGAAGTGCACCCCGGCGGCGCCGATGTCGTGGCGGAACACCGCGCCCAACTGGTCGTCGGCGACGGTGCCGAGATACGCCACGCGGGCGCCCAACGCTGCCGCCGCCGCGCAGGTGTTGGCCGCCGACCCGCCGCTGCTCTCCTGCCCCGGCGGCATCGCGGCGTACAGCGCCGCCGCGGCGTCGGCGTCGACCAGCGCCATGCCGCCCTTGCGCAGGCCGTGCCGCGACAGGAAGGCCTCGTCGGTCGCCGCCACCACGTCGACGATGGCGTTGCCGATGCCGAGGATGTCGAACCTGGCTGGCCGGTCTGGAACGTTCATGTGCAATCTCGGATGCTGACGGCGCGGCGCTATCATCGCAGCCGCGCCGAGGCAACGGCTGCCAGGCTTGCACGACTGGGGACCTGCATGAAGCCACTGTGGCTCGCCTTCGCCCAACTGGACGACCCGACCTGCTTCGGCGTGCTGCTGCGCAGCGTCGGGCTCAGCCTGGCCGCAACGGCCGCCCTGCTGCTGGGCAGCGTGTGGGGCGTGCACGCGCTGCTGGCGGCGTACCACTGGCCCGGCTGGCTGGCCGGGGTGATCGGCGCCATTGGCGTGGCGCTGCTGGCGTTCTGGCTGTTCCTGCCGGTGGTAATGCTGATCGCCACCCTGTTCATCGAGCGGATCGCCGCCGCCGTGGACGCCCGTCATTATTCCTGGCTGCCGCCGCCGCAGCCGGCGCCGATGGCCGAACAGCTCTGGGACGGGGCGGCGCTGGCGGTGCAGATCCTGGTGCTGAACGCGGCGGCGCTGTTGCTGGCGCTGTTGCCGGTGCCGGGCGTCGGGCTGGCGCTGGCTTGGCTGGTCAGCGGCTGGGCGATCGGGCGCGGGCTGTTCGTGGCGGTGGCGCTGCGCCGCATGGGCCGCGGGCAGGCGGTGGCGCTGTACCAGGGCCACCGCGTCGCCGTGCTGGTGCCGGGCCTGTTCCTGGCGCTGGCGGCGGGGGTGCCCGGGCTGAACCTGCTGGTGCCGATCGTCGGCACCATGGCGATGGTGCACGTGCTGAACGGCATTATTATTAGGTAACGAGTAGCTTCCATATGAGGGTACAAGATCAGCATATATCTTGACTCCATATGTTGTCCAAAAAACTCCCAGTCGCAAATAGTTTAGGTCAGAAAATGTCAAGAGTCCTGGATTGGCTTGATGCTACAGCCAAAAGAATGAATGATATTCATCCAGCAAGTGCCTATATGTTCAAATGGGTGGATGTAGTTTTCAAGGTCTCTTCATGGATAGTCGGCATTGCTGCTTTGCGGCACATCTACCGTTTCACTGGTAATAAGATAATAGGAGTAGCTGATTTAGTATTATCATGTTGTTTAGTTGTTGCAGTATCTACAATAGTCTGGCGTGGAGTGCTAACGTTTTTCGACATTATAGTTCCTGATAAATCAAAGGGTAGCGTTATAGTCATAGTATTACTTATAATGGGGGTAATCATATCCTTCCTAATTTATTATATACAAGGCGTTACAGAAACCTTAATAGATCAATTGGTTGCAAGCTACAAAAATTAGCTGTTTCTGCGATATGTATGCCGTCAGATATATAACGCATCTTTCGATGTGGCTTCAATCCGAGAAGGCCAAACTGAAGCTATCAAGCCACATCTTTGCCCTTCGGTAACGGATCGTTTACCGCCGGGTTGTTCGCACGGTCACGGGATGTTAGGGCATCGCGCAGGCCGCCGGGCGTTCCGGCGGCTGTGCAGAAAGGGGCTCCCCCTTGTTCAAGCGCCGTAAGCCTGACGACGCGGCCGGTCCGGACGTTGCGCCGGCTGCACCTCGTCCGTCGACCGCCATCCCCGGGGCCGCAGCCGCACCCGAGGCCCGCCCGGCCGCCAAGCCCGATACCGGCCTTGGCGTGCCGCCCTTCCGACCCGCTCCGCCAAAGGAGGCGCCTGCCATGGGCCGCACACCGTATCCCACCCCGATCCCTGCCCCCGCCGCCCCGCCGACCCCCGTGCCGTCGCCGGCCGCGCCGCCGCCGCAGCCGATGCCGCCGCCCGGCCTGCGCGGCATGCCGGCCCGCGGGCCCAACCCG
>CAXSFF010000339.1:0-4904 GCA_964236035.1 uncultured Acetobacteraceae bacterium | reverse complement strand
CGCCGACAGCGCCAAGAACCCGCCTTTGGCGGTGCCGTGGCAGCCGAAATACCAGTACATCCCGTCGATGCCGGGCACGCTGTCGGTGGTGCAGGACGCCGCCACGACGCTGCTGGTGCGGGCGGAGAAGGTCGACATCGAGGGCCTCGCCGACGGTGCCGCGAAGCTGATCGCCCTGCTGCGCGCCACGCTGCAGGACGGCGACGGCCACACCGTCCTGTCGGAGGCGGCGCAAACGCTGACGCTGCTGCGGGCCGGGCTGGCGGCGGCCGATCTGCCGGCGTTGGCGGCCGAGCTGCGCGGCACGCTGGCCGCCACGCGCACGCTGGCGTCGGGGCCGCAGACGAAGGAGCTGCTGCGTTCCGCCACGCTCGCCACCGACCGCCTGGCGCAGGCGACCGCCCGGCTGGGGCCGCTGATGGCCAACCTCGACACCGTGGCGCGCCGGGCGGACGGCGGCTCGGCCGAACTGGAGGCGTCATTGGCGCCGTTGCTGCGGGACGCGCGCGCCTCGCTGGCCGCGGTGCGCGAGCTGAGTCAGGCGTTGCGGCGCGACCCGGCGCAGGTGATCTTCCAAGGCGCGCCGCCGCGGGACGGCGGGCGATGAACCGCCGCGGCCTGTTGGGCTTGGCGCTGCTGGGCGGCTGCAGCCTGCTGCCGCAGCGCCCGTACGTGGAGCAGCGCGATTGGCCGCTTGAAGCATCGCCGCCGGTGGCGTTGCCGCCGAACCCGTGCGGCCCCGTGCTGCTGCTGCGCACCGTGCGCGCGGCGCCGGGCCTGGAGGCGCAAGGCCTGCGCGTCCTGCAAGCAGATGGCAGCGTGCACACCGACTACTACGAGCGCTGGAGCGTGCCGCCGCCCGATGCCGTCGAGGAGCAGTTGCGCCGATGGCTGGCGGCGAGCGGGTCGTTCGCCGGCGTGCTGGCGCCCGGCAGCCGCGCGCACGCCGACCTGGCGCTGGAGGCGGAGTTGCTGACGCTGGTCGCGGCCTCCGGTGGCAGCCGCGTGTCGCTGAACCTGGTGCTGGTCGATCTGCGCCCCGCCCAGCCGCATCTGCTGTTGCAGGCGGAGGCGGCCGGGTCTGCGCCGCTCGCTGGCCTGGCCGCGCCGCAGGTCGCGCAGTCCGGGCGTGAGGCGCTGGCGGTGGCATTGGGCGACGTGGAGCGCCGGATTGCGTCCGCGTTGCCGCGCCGTTGACGGGCATGACCTTGGTATTGACATCTTTCGTCGGCAATCCTGTCACAAGGCGGCCCGACAAAGGCGGCGGCACGAGGGGGAAGATGATGCGTATTGTGACAGGCTTGATGCTGGCGGGGGCGATGATGCTGCCAGGCATGGCGATGGCGCAGCCGTATGACGGCGGCCGTGGGCCAGAGCGTGGCCCGGGCGGGCTGGTTTTGCCGGGTCCGCTAGGCGCGATCCTGGGCGGCGGCCAGCGCGACGGCTATGACCGCGACCGCGACGACCGGGATCGTTATGAGCGGGAGCGCTACGAGCGGGAGCGCCATGAGCACGATCGTGACGACCGGTATCGCGAGGAGCGGCGCGAGTACTATGAACGCGAGCGTGACCACCGCGACGACCGTGGCTTCGATGACCAGCGCCGCCAACTCGACGAGCAGCGCCGCCAGCAGGATTCCGCCCGCCAGCAGCAGCAGCGCAACCAGCAGGCGCAACAGCAGCAACAGCAGCGCAACCAGGCCATCCAGCAGCAACAGCAGATGCACAACACCATGATCCAGCAAGATCAGCAGCGCGAGGCAGCCCTGGAGGCGCAACGCCGCGCCGGCGGCCATTGATGCTCCGCGGTGCTCCGGTGAGGGAACACCCATGCCGCTGAGCCGGATTGCCGGACTGGCGTTGATTGCCCTGACTGGTTGCGCCTCGACGGTCCCGGTAGGCAAGATCGCCGCCGATCCGTCGTTGTCCAGCACTCCCGCTGATCCGGCGCGCGCTGGCATCGCTGCCAGGGTGTCGGCGGCGGTGCAGAGCCATGACTACCGGCAAGCCGTTGCCATTGAAGACAATTATGCCAAAGACCATCCGACGGATTGGGATTTCCGGCACAACGAGCCGGTCCTATACCGATTGGCTGGCGACAGCGCCGGATGGGAGCATGCCCGCAACGACCTTCTGCAAACCTGGGCTCGAAGCCGCGGCAGTGTGCCGCCGCCACGCGACCCTAGCTTCACCGTCGATCTGATCCAGTCCGGGCAGGACCTTATCGTCGCCGACCAATGTTATGAGCGCGCCGGCCGCTTCGGCGTGATCTACCGTTTCACGGTCTTCAGCCCTGGTAATCAAGTGAGGTCATTCTTCACGGTAGAGTCGCCGGACGCCGACAACAGGATCGCCCGTGAGCTCGGGCGCGCGGAGCCGGTCTTCACACTCGACCATTTCCGCCCGGGCATGCACGAGACGGTAGCCATGCTGCCAGGATTGCCGGACTATGCGAATCTGCGTCGGCGGGTATTGGATTACATTGCCGACCCACAGCCGGTCAGCGCCTCCAGCAACGGACAGCCAGGTTTGTCCAATGAGCGCTGTGGGATAAACCAGTCTATCCCGCGCAGTTGATCCACCGCTTCTTCTCCCTTGCGGGAGGAGCAAAGTCAGGGCCGTAGCCGGGCGATGGATTGCTCCACCTGAGTCCAGGCGGGGCGGCCCGGGGCGAACTGCGTGCGGATGTAGTTCACCAAGGCGGCGACTTGCTCGTCGTCCAGGGTGCCTCCGAAGCCCGGCATCGCCCCCATCTCCGGCCGCGGCGGCGTCGCGATGCCGTCCAGGATGACGCGGACCAGCGTGTCGGGCGTGTCGGCATGGACGTTGCTGTTGAGCGCCAGCGACGGGCGCACGCCGAACAGGGCAGGGCCACGCCCCGGCTGATGGCACGCCGCGCAGGCCCCGTCATAGAGCCGCGCGCCCAAGCTGTCCGGCACGCCGAGCGCCGTGCGGGTTTCCAGCGCCATCGCCAGCGTTGCCTGCGGTTCCGTTGGTTCCGGCGCGAGCGAGGCCAGGTAGACCGCCATCGCCCGCAGATCGGCGTCCGGCACGTCGGTCAGTTGCTGCACCACAGCGCCCATCGGCCCGGCGGCGACGCCGTGGAAGCGGGATGCGCCTGTACGCAGGAACTCGAACAGGTCGTCCTCCGTCCACGGCAGCGGCGCATGCGACCGGCCGTTCAGCCCCGGCGCCTGCCAGCCGTCGACCAGGCCGCCGGCGAGAGTGGCGCTGCCGCCGCGCTCCGCCCCGAGGGCATTGCGTGCCGTGTGGCAGCCGCCGCAATGGCCGAGGCCTTCCACCAGGTACTGGCCGCGGTTCCAAGCATCCGAACGCTGCGGGTCGGGCTGATGCACGCTGCCGCGCAGGAACAGGGCATTCCAGCCGGCCAGCAGCGCGCGCACGTTGAACGGGAACCGTAGGCTGTTCGGCGCGCGCTCGGCGCTGACGGCGGGCTCGCTCATCAGGAACGCGTATAACGCCTGGAGGTCGGCATCCGTGGTGCTGGCGAAGGAGGCATATGGCATCGCCGGGTAGATGTGGCCGCCGTCGCGGCGGATGCCCTGGCGCATCGCCCGCTCGAACGCGGCGTACGACCAGGCGCCGATGCCGGTCGCCGGGTCCGGGGTGATGTTGGGCGTGACGATCCCCCCGAACGGGGTGTGCAGCATGCGCCCGCCCGCGCGCGCCGCCCCGCCGGGCGCGGTGTGGCAGACGGCGCAGTCGCCCAACGCGGCCAGCACCTTGCCGCGCGCGATGGCCGCCGGCGAGTACAGCCCGGCGTCAACGCGCGCCACGGGGTCGATGGAGCCGTGGAACGCCAACGCGGCCACCCCTGTCAGCGCCGCGAACGCGCCCGCGAACGCCGCGCGCCAGCCCCGCTTGCGCGGCGTGGGAGCCGGCAACGCGTGGCGCGCCAACCCGGCCTTGATGCGCTCGGGCGTGAACGGCACCTCGCGGAAGCGCACGCCCGTCGCGTCGAAGATGGCGTTGGCGATTGCGGCGGCGCTGGGCACGGAGGCCGACTCGCCGGCGCCCATCGGCGGCTGATCCGGCCGGCCCAGCAGCAGCGGCTCGACCACCGGCAGCTCCGGGAAGGTGATGATCGGGTAGCCGCCCCATTCGCGGCTGCTCACCCCGGCCGCGTCGAACCGCACCTCCTCCTTCAGGGTGCGGCTGATGGACTGGATGACGTTGCCGTGCAGCTGGTGGCGCACGCCGTCCGGGTTGACCATCAGCCCGCTGTCCTGCCCGGCGACGATGCGGGTGACGCTGACCTCGCCGCTGCCCGGGTCGACCGCCACGTCCGCGACCCAGGCCGACCAGGCGGCGCCGAATCCCGGGAACGCGCTGTGCACATACAGCGCGTAGGCCACGCCCTGCCCATGCAGGATGCCAGCGGCGTCCCGTTGCAGGCGAGGGCCGGTGCGCGGCTGCCAGCCGGCCTGTTCCACCGTGGCCTTCAGCAGGGCGACCGCCCGCTCGTCGCGCAGGTAGCGCAGGCGGTACTCGACGGGGTCGACCCCGGCGGCGGCGGCCAGCTCGTCGATGAACGACTCGTGGGCGAAGGTGTTGGGCAGCGCCGACACCCCGCGCAGCCAGGCGGCGCGCACGATCGGCGGCATGTCGTTCACCACAATGCGCGCCGCCGGGTAGTCGTACGGCGGGATCGCGGTGCGGTCGCCGAGGTCGCCCACCAGCGGGACGTTGGAGATCGTCCCCGTCAGGATCAGCGCCAGCGTCGGCGCCCGGTTGGACGGGTAGTGCGTGCTGAAGTCATAGCCGACGGCGTGGCCCGCCGCGTCGAGGCCGCCCGCCACGTCCATCAGCTGCCCCGTGCCCTTCGGCTCCCACGCGTGCTCCTGCTCCCGCGTCAACTGCACCCGCACCGGGCGGCCGACCGC
>CAXSFF010000338.1:0-4908 GCA_964236035.1 uncultured Acetobacteraceae bacterium | reverse complement strand
TCGTCGACATGCCAAAGACCACCCGACTTGCGCCCGGGCCGGCCAAAGGTTTCACGCGGTCTGGAAGGTTTGCGCAACAAGATGAAGATTGCCGTTCTTGGACCTATGAGGTGACTGGGCCATGCTGCCGTCCGTGAAGCGGAACCGGCCGACCACTGCCGAAAGCTGCGTGGCTTCGGCCGCGAGCGAGTGACTCGCCGCCGTCGCCTGCTCCACCATCGCGGCGTTCTGCTGCGTCACCTGGTCCATCTGGTTGACTGCGGTGTTCACCTCCGCGAGCGCCGTCGCCTGCTCCGCGGCGGAGGCCGCGATCTCCGTCACGATCCCGGTGATCTTCGCCACTTGGCCGACAATGCGCGCCAACGCCTGGCTTGTGTCGCCGACCAGCCGCACGCCCGATGTCACATGCCTGCTGGAGGTCAAGATCAGGCCCTTGATCTCCTTCGCAGCCCCGGCGGAGCGCTGTGCCAGTGCCCGGACCTCGGAGGCGACGACGGCGAAGCCGCGGCCGGCATCGCCGGCTCGGGCCGCCTCCACGCCGGCGTTCAGGGCCAACAGGTTGGTCTGGAACGCGATCTCGTCGATCACGCCGATGATCTGGCTGATCTGGTCCGAGGATTGCTCGATCGCCTCCATCGCGCCCACCGCGTCTTGCACGATCGAGCCTGAGCCCTCGGCATCGATCTTCGCCGCCGCCGCCACTTGGCGGGCGTGGGTGGCGCTGTCCGCGGTCCTGCGCACGGTGGACGTGATCTCGTCCAGCGCCGCAGCCGTCTGCTCCAGGGATGCGGCCTGCTGCTCCGTCCGG
Source organism: uncultured Acetobacteraceae bacterium (assembly GCA_964236035.1). Classification (GTDB taxonomy): domain Bacteria; phylum Pseudomonadota; class Alphaproteobacteria; order Acetobacterales; family Acetobacteraceae; genus CAXSFF01. Next base: position 4,100 of record CAXSFF010000338.1, on the reverse strand, counting down.
CGCGACAGGTCGTCGGACGCGCTGGTGATCTCGCTGGACCCGGAGTGGATGTTGCCCGTGGTGCCAGCAACCAGCTGCAGCGTGTCCTGCAGCTTGGCCATGGCGTTGTTGAAGTCCGCGCGCAGCTTCTCGTAGTCGGAGGAGAAAGCATCCACGAGGCGGAAGCCCAGATCACCCTCCGACAGCTTCTCCAGCCCGGCCGCCAAGCCCTGCACCACGAGCGTCTGCTGCTGCGCCGCCGTCGCCCGCTCGGCCTCGCGCGCCGCCCGCTCCTGTTCCGCCCGGCGGCCGGCCTCCGCGGCCTCGACCTGCAGCTGTGCCTTCTCGATCGCGCCCTGGCGGAACGTCACGAGGGCCTCCGCCATCTGGCCGATCTCGTCGCGCCGGTCACGGCCTTGGATCTCGGTCTCGTGGTTGCCTTGGGCCAGTTGCCGCATCGTGCTGCAGAGCGAGCCCAGCAGCCTCGCGAGTGAACGGCGCATGAGGTAGACGACGACCAGGTAGCCGATGAACAGCGGAACGAAGATCAGCGCGAGCTGGACGATGCTGCCGACGAGCATGGCGTCGATGTCGTCGGCGAAGTCGCCGGTCGTGACATCCATCTGCCATTCCGGGATGCCGATGTTGTAGGCCATCTTGAGTTTCGGCGTCGTCTCACCGAGCTTCTTCCAATAGAACTCGGCAAAGCCAGGCTTGCCGGAGGTGGCGACGGCGATCTGCGCACGCACGACTGGGTTGCCCCTCGCGTCCTTCAGATCCATGATGTTCTTGCCGACGAGATCCTTGTTGGCGTTCACCAGGGACGTCCCGTCGAAGCTGAGCAACGCGACGTAATTCACGCCCTGGAACCGGATGGCTCCCACGGCCTCCATCGCTTGCTTCTGTGCATCAGTCCGGGTCATGGCGCCGCTCTGCTCACGCTGAACAAAGTAGCGGACGATCGAGGCGCCCTCCTCCGCCTCGTTGCGGATCTCGGTCCGTTTGGCCTCGTAGGCCAGGTCGTGGCTGCGCTTGAGGACCAGGCCAAGCCCAGAGATGGTCAAGACCACTCCCAGGGTGGCCAAGACCAAGAACTGCCGCGCCACAGACATCCTGGAAATCATCGCAACGCTCCGCTTTGCATTTCGTCAAAGTAACTTCACGGGCTTAATTCCATGTTAAGCGCATGACGCTGGCGGCCTCGCCGTGCTCCCACCAACCAGTCACCGCTTGGAGGCTGTCTCTGAACGCTAGCGTAATGAGGTGGGTGGTCGCGGCGGGATGTGTTCTCAACGGGTGTCGAGACCGGGGGTTGTCGAGATCGGGTTGGTGTTCGGCATCCGCGGCTGCGCGGCCTGGCCGGCAAGGCGCTGCTGTGGCCGTGACCGCAAGCGACGTGCTGGATGCCTTGCTGCCGAGCCTATCACATTCGCCTCGGCATGGTATCCTAAGGCGGTGAACCGGGTTGCCGTGCGTGCATCGTCCGTTCTGGCCTGCATGCCCGTGGCACAGCCGGGCCAGCTACCCTCCAGCCAGTCAGGCACAAGTTGACCCGCGCTGCCCTGCTCCTCTGCCTGCTTGCCGCGACCGTCGCCCCCGCTGCCGCGCGGGTGGTCCCCGGCTTCGGCGAGGTTTCCTTCCCGACCTCCTGCAGCCCCGCCGTCCAGGCCGGGTTCGAGACGGCCGTCGCCCGCCTGCACGCCTTCGATGGGCCGGAGGCTGCGTTCCGGGCCATCGCCGCCGCGGACCCGCACTGCGCCATCGCCTGGTGGGGCGCCGCCATGACGGTGCGCGGCAACCCGCTGGCCGGCGCACCGGGACGCGAAGCCTTCCTGGCCGGCCAGGCGGACATCGCCAGGGCAGTGGCCGCGGGCCCGCGAACCGCGCGCGAGACGGAGCTGATCCAGGCACTGGCCGTCTACTACCGCGACCCGGCGCAGGACCATGCCGCCCGCACCCGGGCCTACGAGACGGCCATGCGCCAGGTCGCCGCTGCTTACCCGGACGACGTGGAGATACAGGCCTTCCACGCCCTCGCGATCCTTGAGGCCGTGGACCTGACCGACGCGAGTTTCACCCGCCAGCTGGAGGCCGCGCGCATCCTGGAGCCGCTCTGGGCCGCCCAGCCCCGGCACCCCGGCCTCCCGCACTACCTGATCCACGCCTACGACTACCCGCCGCTCGCGGCCCGGGGCCTGCCGGCCGCGCGGGCCTACGCCGGCATTGCGCCGGCCGGTCACCACGCGTTGCACATGCCGTCGCACATCTACGCCATGCTCGGCCTGTGGGGGGACGTGATCGCGGCCAACCGCGCGGCGGCCGTCCTGTACATGGGATCCGGCCGGGACGCGGCGGCGATGGACGCCGACGACCCGCATGGGCTCGACTTCATCGCCTACGCCCAGCTCCAGCTCGGCCGGGACGATGATGTCCGAGCGGCGCTGGCGGACGCGCCGCCATCCGACGAGCGCGTGCTGGCATCGGCCCGCTTCCTGCTTGAGCGCGGCGACTGGGCGGGGGCGGCGGCGATGCCGACCGAGGGCCTGTCCCCGTTCCAGCGCATCACCGCCGGCTTCGTGCGCGCACTGGGGGCGGCACGCACGGACCAGGTCGCCGCCGCGCGGGCGGAGGTGGCCGCGTTGCGCGACCTGCGCGGCCCCGTGCTGCGGGAGGACGGCGCCTACTGGGCCGGCCTGGTCGACGTGTATGCCGATGCGGCGGAGGCGTGGACGCTGCATGCCGCCGGCGACGTGCCGGCGGCGCTGGCCGTCATGGGCCGGGCCGCCGACGCCGACGACGCGCGCCAGAAGCACATCCTGCTGGAGAACAAGCTCTACCCGATGCGCGAGCTGTATGGCGATCTGCTCGTGGCCGCCGGGCTGCCGGAGCGGGGGCTTGCCGCTTACCGGGCCAGCATGGGCACGGCTCCCAATCGCCTCAACGGCCTGCTCGGCGCGGCCCGGGCGGCCCGGGCGGCACGCGCTCTGGTGCAGGAAGACGCAGCCCGGCAGTACGCGGCCGCCGCGGCCACGCTGGTCGCGCAGGCCGCCCCGGGCCGGCCCGCCTTCGCGGAAGCCCGCTCCGTTCCGTGACGCCAAACCCAGGCCGGCGCACGCATGGTCCGTAACGCCGATCGTGACCGAAGGGCATTCGAAGCGTCATGCGCCATGTGGTCCAGAAGGCGTCTTGGGGGTCACGACCTTGCGATCCTGGTCACGTACCAGCCAATAGACGATCCCAAGCGCCAAGATAGCGGCTGCGACCGCCAGCAACTCGGGCGCGTCCACGCTTGCAAGATCAAGCACGATGAATTTTCGAACGGTTGCCAGCATTCCGATCAGGATGATCGAGCGAACCCGGACGACGCTGTCCTGGCCACTTGAGACGATCAGGAGAGAGCGTTTGAACTCCAGCCCGATGACGACCGTGAAAAGCATTCCGAACACACCCTGGAACACGGCAGGATTCCCAGGGTCGAGCTGATTGGTCAGGATCAGCACAGCCACGCCGACAACCAGCCGCCAGGTCGCGAATGCAACCAGCAGGACGAGGACCAAGGTAAGCACGAGCATGATGGCGCGCTCGAACCTCTCATAGGCGGAGGTGCCCGCAGCAAGTGCTTTCCACGATAGGCGCACGATCAAACTCCGAATGGCGCAAGAAGCCTGACCGATATCGCTCAGTGTGGCCGCCGCTGCAATTCTGACCCGGCTGCCGGTTGAAACCCGACCCGGGCGCAGCATGCCCTGCCGTAGCTTGGATGGTTGGAGAGGGCTTGGCGTTGGAACTATCGATTTCACGACTGCGGAGGCGGGCGGCCACCACAAACCGCCTTTCCAGCTTTCGGGACCGCGCCCGGATGGGACGCCTGCTACCGAAGCTGCGCCGCCTCCGTTGCGATGCCGATGTTCGCGAAGTGCGCCGCTACAGCTGGTCGCCTGTACGACGGTCGAAGGCCGTTTGTGCCTGTGCGACCTCGGACCCGTGGCTGACGGCCCAGGCATGGAGCGCCGCGAACGGCTGCTGCAAGGTCAACCCCAGCGGCGTGATCGAGTACTCGACCGCGACCGGCGAGGTGGCGATCACGCGCCGCGTCACGAGGCCGTTCCGTTCCAGGCGCC
>CAXSFF010000337.1:0-4926 GCA_964236035.1 uncultured Acetobacteraceae bacterium | reverse complement strand
TCATGGCGGGCGTGCGGTCCGTGCGGCTGCCGGAAGCGCCGGGTTTGCAGGCGCTGCTGTTCGTACCCGTGATCGCCATTCCGGCCGGCGGCGCGCTGGAGATTGCCGCCGGCCTCGGGGCCTGGTGGGCGCGCCCGGCGATGACCGCGATCGACGTGTTCGTGTGCATCGCCGCCGCCGAGCTGGGCGTGCGGTCGCTGGCCAACTGGTTCCTGCCGCCGCCGTCGCCTGCCGCAGCCCGCGCCGCCGTTGGCAGCCTGGCGGCCCTGGCGCTGCAACCCGGACGTTGGGCAGGCGGCGGCATCGCGGCCCCGCTGCGCACCCATCTGGGCTTGGATTTCTCCCGCAGCTGGGCGCTGCGCTACGTGCGGTCGGCGGCCCTGCCGGTCACGCTGCTGATCGTGCTGGCCGGCTGGGGCCTGTCGGGCGTGGCGCTGATCAGCCTGGATCAGCGCGGCGTCTACGAACGCTTCGGCGCCCCCGTCGCGGTCTGGCAGCCGGGCGCGCATGCCGGCCTGCCGTGGCCGCTCGGCCGGGTGCGGCTGATCGAGCTGGGGGTGGTGCACTCGGTGGCGCTCGGGGCCGAGGACCTGGCCATCGCCGCTACCAGCGCCGAGGAACTGGCTCCGAACGCTGCCGACCGCCTGTGGGACAGGCCGCACCCGGCGGAGGTCTCCTACCTGATCGCCAGCGTCGAGAGTTCCGGCGCGCAAAGCTTCCAGAGCGTCAGCGTCGACCTGCAGGTGCTGTACCGCACGGGGCTGGACGACGCTGCCGCCCTGCGCGCCGCCTACGCCGTGGCCGCGCCCGCCGAGCTGGTGCGCGCCGATGCGGGCCGGCTGCTGGCGCGCTTCTTCGCCGGCCAGACCCTCGATGCCGTGCTCGGCGACAACCGCGAGGCCCTGGCGGAGACGTTGCGCGCGACGCTGCAAGCCGATCTGGACCAGCAGGACAGCGGCATCCAGCTCGCCGGCCTGGTGATCGAGGCGATCCATCCGCCGCCGGAAGCGGCCGAAGCCTACCACAACGTGCAGGCGGCCGAGATCGTCGCCAACACGGCAATCGCCACGGAACGCGGGCGCGCCCAGGCCACCGCCGCCATGGCGCGGCAAATCGCCACGGGGCTGACCAACGACGCCGGCGGTGCCGCGGCGGAAACCATCGGGCAGGCGGCCGTGCTGTCGCGCGGCTTCGCCGCCGACCGCGACGCGGCGCTTGCGGGCGGCCAGGCGTTCCTGCTGGAACGTTACTTCGCCAACGTGTCGCTGGCGCTGGCCAAGTCGCCGCTGGTGATCGTGGACCACCGCCTCGGCGGCGCCGACGCGCCGACCATCGACCTGCGCAGCTTCGGCGCACCGACCGGCCGCCCCGGCGAAGACGACTGAGGCCAATCATGAGCCATAGCCATCATCACCACCACCATGACGAGCCCGAGACGGCCGGCGCGCCGGGCACACGGCGCTGGCGCCTGGCAGTGCGGTTCGCCGCTGCCGCATTGGTCGTTGCGGCGGGCGTGTTCGCCGCGTGCTCGGTCATGGTCAGGGCCGGGGAGGCGACCGTCATCACCCGGTTCGGCGACCTGTCGCGCGTGCTGACGCGGCCTGGCCTGGCCTGGAAGCTGCCGGCCCCCGTCGAGAGCACCATCCCCGTCGACCTGCGCCTGCGCACCACGGCCACGGGGCTGCAGGACGTCGGCACCCGCGACGGGCTGCGCATCCTGGTGCAGGCCTACGTCGCCTGGCAGGTGCCGGACGACCCGGCGCGCATCCGCCAGTTCCTGCGCGCCGTCCGCAACGAGCCGGACGAGGCGGCGCGGCAGCTGCGCAGCCTGGCCGGCTCCGCGTTGCAGGTGACGGCCAGCAGCTTCGACCTGGCCGACCTGGTGGACACCGACCCGCGCCGCCAGCAGCTGCCGGCGTTCGAGGACCGGCTGCGCGCCCAGGTCGAGCAGCAAGCGCTGGACGTGTACGGCGTCCGCATCCGGCAGGTCGGCATCGAGCGGCTCAGCCTGCCGGACGCGACGCTGGCGGCGACCGTCGCCCGCATGCGCGCCGAGCGGGAGACGGTGGCGGCGGCCCGTACCGCCGTGGGCCTGCGCGCCGCTGCCGAATTGCGTTCGGAGGCGACCCGCGACTCCCGCATCATGCTGGCCAGGGCGCGCACCGAGGCCGCGGACATCGAGGCGGCGTCGCGCCAGCAGGCGGCGGCGATCCAGGCGCGCGCCTACCAGCTCGACCCCGAGCTTTACACGCTGCTGCGCTCGATGGACACGCTGGGCAGTGTGGTGGGGCCGAACACCCGCATGATCCTGCGCACCGACGCCGCGCCGTTCAACGTGCTGGTCGGCGGCCCGCCGGGAACCGCGTCCGTGCCGAGCGCCGGGTCGAAGACCGCGGAGCTGGGCCGATAATGGCGGCCAGGCAAGCTGACGAGCTGAACGGCCCGGTCGTGCAGTCGATCGGCATCGCGTTCACCGTGCTTTACGCCGTCATCGCCATCCTGGCCGCGCTGTGGCTCGCGTCCAACTGGCGGCAGGTGCCGGCTGACAGCCAGGCCGTGGTGCTGCGCTTCGGCCGCATCGCCGGCGTGCAGCCGGCCGGGCTGACGGTGTCCTGGCCGCGCCCGGTCGGCCAGGTGGTGCTGGTGCCCGGCGCCGAGCGGCTGCTGACCCTGCGCACGGCGGCCACCGCCCGCCCCGGCGGCCTGGTCGACATCTTCACGGAGGCGAACGGCGCGGCCATCCCGAACGGCGCCGGCAGCTACCTGACCGGCGACGGCGGCGCCGTGCTGCTGGCCGCGACCATCGCCTACCAGGTCAGCGACGGCGCGGCGTACTACCTCGCCGAGGCCCACGTCGAGCCGGCGCTGCAGCACCTGTTCGCCGCCAGCGCCGTCCGTGTCGCCGCCGCCCGCCGGCTGGACGACGTGCTGGTCGCGCGGCCGGACGGCTCCGATGCCGACCCGGGCCGCGCCGCCGCCAGCCAGGACCGGCGGCAGGCGATGCGCGGCGACCTGGTGCGGGAGATGAACCGCCGCCTCGCCGACCTCGCCGACCATGGCGCGCCGCTGGGCGTGACCGTCAGCCGGATCGACCTCGACGCGCACCTGCCGCCCGCCGCGAAGATCGCCTTCGACGGCGTGCTGGTGGCGGTGCAGCTGGCCGAGCAGGGCATCGCCGGCGCCCGCACGGAGGCGACCCGCATCCGTCAGGCCGCCGACCGTGACCACGGCCTGATCCTGACGGCCGCGCACGCCAGCGCCGAAGAGCGGGTCGGCGCGGCGCGGTCGGCCACCGCGGGCGTAGTGGCGTTGCAGGCCAGCATGACCCCGGCGACGCGACCCGCCGTGCTGGACCAGTACTACCGCGACCAGGTGGCGCTGCTGCTGCACAAGGTCGGCCGTGTCACCGCCGTGGATGCGGCCGGCGCCCGCGTGATCCTGCCCGCCACGCCGCCGGTCGCCGGCAGCCAATGAGCGCCACCACCCACCCGATCACCATGCCGCGCACCTCGCTGCTGGCGTTCGCCGAGCGCGGGCTGCTGGCGCTGCGCATGACGTTGGCGATGCTGGCTGCCGGGCTGCTGCTGCTGGCGGTGGCGTGGCAGGCGGCGTTCCCGGAGCAGCGCGCGCTGGCCGACCTGGTGGCCGGCGCGGCGGCGCTGCTGGTGGCGATGCCCGTGGCCGCCGCCGCGTGGCACAGCCTGCGCCATCCCAGCCTGCATGGCGTCACCGACCGGCTGATCTGCGTGGCGCTGATCGCCGCCTGGGCCAGCGGCGACCTGATGACGGCGGCCGTGCTGCCGATCATCATGATCGTCGGCCACGTGCTGGAGGAACGCAGCCTGCTCGGCTCGCGCGAGGCGATCCAGGCGCTGGGGCAACTAAGCGAGACCCATGCGCGGCGGCTGAACCCCGACGGCGGCACGGAGACCGTCGCCACCGCGGAGCTGCGGCCCGGCGACCGCATCGAGCTGCTGGCCGGCGCCCGGGTGCCGGCCGACGGCATCGTCCGCGCCGGGCAGGCCAGCCTCGACATGGCGTCGTTGACCGGCGAGAGCGTGCCGGTGGATGTGGCCGCGGGCGACGCCGTGCTGGCCGGGTCGATCGACACGGACGGGCGGCTGGAGGTCGAGGTGACCCGGCTGGGCGCCGAGACCACGCTCGGCAAGATCATCGCGCTGATGCGCACGGCGGAGCGCGCCAAGCCGCCGGTGGCGCGCCTGCTGGAGCGTTACGCCGGGCACTACATGGCGCTGGTGTTGCTGATCGCCGCCGGCACCTGGTTCGCCAGCGGCGATACGGCGACCACGCTGGCGGTGCTGGTGGCGTCGTGCCCGTGCGCGCTGGTGCTGGCGGCGCCGGCGACGTCGATCGCTGCCATCGCCGTGGCCGCGCGCCACGGCATCCTGATCAAGGGCGCCGCCTTCCTGGAGCAGTTGGCCGAGGTCACCTCCGTGGTGTTCGACAAGACGGGCACGCTGACCACGGGGGAGCTGACCCTGGTGGCGTTCCACGCGATGGACAGCGTCGATGCCGATGCGGCGCTATGCCTGGCGGGGGCGCTCGGCGCCGCGAGCCTGCACCCCGTCAGCCGCGCCGCCGCCCGCGCCGCCATGCTCCCTGGCCCGGTGCTGGACAATGTGCGGGAGGTCGGCGGCTTCGGCGTCACGGCGCTTTCCGACGGGGTCGTGGTGGCGCTCGGGCGTCCCGACCTGTTCGCCAGCCTGGGCGTCGCCGCGTCCGCGCCGCCCGCGCATGACGGCCCGATCGCCGGGCTGAGCCGGGGCGGCGCGTTCCAGGGCTGGCTGCTGTTCGCCGACCGCGCGCGGCCGGAATCGCGCGCGGCGGTGGCCGAGCTGCGCGCGCTGGGATTGGAGCGGCAGGTGCTGCTGACCGGCGACCGCCAGGCCGTGGCAGCCCGCATCG
>CAXSFF010000336.1:0-4927 GCA_964236035.1 uncultured Acetobacteraceae bacterium | reverse complement strand
GCCGGGCGCGTTCACCACCGGCACCAACCACTTCAGCCATGGCGGCCGTCCCGACGACGAGGCGCGCGCGGCCGAATACGCCGATGGTCCCTACAAGGACGTGCCTGATCTGTCCCTCAAGGGACTGGCCTCGCTGGAGCCGGCGGGCGCCGATGTGGCCGAGGTCGCCCGCGCCATCGTGCAAGTAATCGATCTGCCGTTCAGCAAGCGGCCGTTCCGCATCACTGTCGATCCGTCATCTGATGGGGCGGAGGTGGTCAACATGATGGCCGATCGCGTGCGCGCCGAAATGTATCGGCGCATAGGACTGGAAGACCTGCTCAGCCCCCACGTTAAAGCCTAGTTCAGGGAGGGCGAGCGGAGCCGCCAAGCGGTGGGACCAACCAGTTGTTCCCTGCTTCCGTGCCGGCCCGATAGCCCAGTCGTTCCGAGTAAATATCGATCTCACGCGGGACGGCGTCGAGGTCGCATTCGGCGCCATCGGCCGCCGCCGCGCACGTCCGACTGAGCAGCCACAAAGGAAAGCCCGATGAGTCGGACAACCATACCTCTTACCCTCACCGTCAATGGAAAGGAACAGCAGCTGAGCGTCGCGCCATGGACCACGCTCCTCGACCTCCTGCGCGAAGGACTGGACCTAACGGGCACGAAGAAGGGCTGCGATCATGGCCAGTGTGGCGCCTGTACGGTGCTGGTTGACGGTCACCGGATCAACAGCTGCCTGGTGCTCGCGGTCACCCGTCCGGGCGCCATGGTCGAGACGATCGAAGGATTAGAGGATGGGGATAAGCTGCATCCGCTCCAGGCTGCCTTCCTCCAGTACGACGCCTACCAGTGCGGCTTTTGCACGCCTGGGCAGATTTGCTCGGCAGCGGGGCTGATCGCAGAGGGGCACGCCCACACCCGCGACGAGGTGCGCGAGGCGATGAGCGGCAACCTGTGCCGGTGCGGCGCCTATAGCAACATCACCGACGCAATTCTCAACGTGATGGGCGCGGAGCGGCAGGCATGAAGCCCTTCGACTATGCGCGCGCGGGCGACGTGGCGGAAGCATTGCACGCGGCCGAGCCGGACGACGCGCGCTTCATCGCCGGCGGCACCAACCTTGTCGACTTGATGAAGGACCGGATCGAGGAGCCGGGCAAGCTGGTTGACATCAACGCCTTGCCACTTCGCGACATCACCGAGCGCGAAGGCGGCGGCCTGCGGTTGGGGGCGCTCGCGACGAACGCAGCGACCGCCTATGATCCGCGCGTCGCGTCCCGCTACCCGCTGCTGGCGAGCGCCATCCTCGCCGGCGCCAGCGCGCAGCTGCGCAACGTGGCGACCAACGGCGGCAACCTCAACCAGCGCACCCGCTGCTACTACTTCTACGACACCGCCGCCGCCTGCAACAAGCGCGTGCCCGGGTCTGGTTGCGATGCGATTGGCGGGGTCAACCGGGTCAACGCGATTCTGGGCGCCAACGACCAGTGCATCGCGACGCACCCGTCGGACATGTGCGTGGCACTCGCCGCGCTCGACGCCGAGGTGTGCGTCGTCGGCCCGCAAGGTGGGCGGGTGATCTCCATGGCGGACTACCACCGGCTGCCCGGCGACGATCCGTGGCGTGACAACACCCTCCTCCACGGCGAGCTGGTCACTTCGATCGATCTGCCCGCCGCGAGCTTCGCGGAGCACTTCACCTATCTGAAGCTCCGCGATCGCCAGTCCTACGCTTTCGCGCTGGTGTCCGTCGCAGTGGCGATGCGGCTGGAGGGTGGCCTGATCGCCGATGCGCGGATCGCGCTGGGCGGGGTCGCGCACAAGCCCTGGCGCAAGCGGGATGCCGAGGCGCTGCTCATTGGCCGTGCCGTCGCGGGCGCCACCTACGACGACGCGACAGACGCGCTGCTTGCGGGTGCAATCGGCCAAGGCGGCAATGATTTCAAGCTTGACCTGGCCCGCCGTGCCATTCCACGCGCCTGTGCGCAGGCCGCTGCGGGCACGGCGCAGTCGCAGACCGACAAGCGCATTGCCTAAGGAGAACCAGCATGCCCATCCAGCTTGAACGCGCAACCGGCATCATCCCTGCCGACGCGCTCGCCAGGGCGCCGCGCCGCATCGAGGGGCGCGACAAGGTGACGGGACGCTTGCGCTACGCGGGCGATCTACCCGCCGGCAGCCTCGACCTGGACACCGACGTCGCGGTCGCGATCACCAGCACACAGGCGAGTGGCCGGATCATCAAGATCGACGCAGCGGATGCGCTGGCTGCCCCGGGGGTCCGCGTGATGCTCAGCCATGAGAACGCGCCCCGGCTGAAGAAAGTGCTGGCGACCAACGGTGCGGAGATCGGCGACCTCCTTCCGCTCCAAGACGACCGCATCCATTACGGAGGGCAGTGCATCGGCCTGCTGGTCGCCGACACGCTGGAGCATGCGCGCGCTGCCGCCCCGCTGGTCCGCGTCACCTATTCGGCGCCAGAGGGGAACACTGCCTTCACGCTGGATCAGGGGATCGGCCGGGCCGAGGACGTGAAGAAGGTTGGGGCAGGCAACCCCGGCCAAGTCAGGATCGGCCAGCCCGAGCAGGCCTACGAGGACGCAGCGGTCAAGATCGACCTGACGTTCGAAACCCCGCCCCACCATCACAACGCGATGGAGCCGGGCGCGGTCGTTGCGGCATGGGACGGGGACGGCCTCACCGTCTGGCTGCCGACCCAGTTCAGCTACGGCGACGTCGTCATCCTGGGTGAGGCGTTCGGGTTCGGCCTGAAGGACAAGCTGCCGCGGATCATCGGGCAGGTACTGGGTGGGTTCGAGTTCAACAACAAGGTCCGCGTCATCTCAACGATGGCCGGGGGCGCGTTCGGCGGCAAGAACGCCAACGTCCACCTGCTGCTGGCGCCCATGGCGGCCAAGCTCACTGGCCGGGCTGTCAAGCTCGTGCTGTCGCGCGCGGATGTCTTCACGATGATGCCGTTCCGCGGCGGCAGCCACCAGCGGATACGGCTGGCTGCGAGCGAGGACGGCAGGCTCCAGGCGCTGATCCAGGACTCGGTCGTTTCGCAGGGAGCCAAGGGTCAGTATGTCGAGGCAGCGGGCGAGACGGTGCATAAAGCCTACGCATGCCCCAACATGCTGGTCCACCAGCAGGCCGCCCGGCTTGACACCACGGCCGCGGGCTGGATGCGCGGTCCCGGCGCCTGCCTCGGCCGCTTTGCGAGCGAGATCGCAATGGACGTGCTCGCCGGCAAGCTCGGCATCGATCCGCTCGACTTCCGCCTCCGCAACCATGCCGATGTCGAGCCTGACACGGGGCACGAGTGGTCGAGCAAGTCGCTGAAGCAGTGCTACCAGGCTGCGGCGGCCCGCATAGGCTGGTTCGACCGCGATCCCCGCGTGGGTTCAATGCGCAAGGGCCGGCATCTCGTCGGCTTCGGCATGGCGACCTCGATCTACCCGGTGCTGCAGATGCCCGCGGTTGCCCGCGTCATCCTGGGTGCGGACGGCCGCGCCCGGGTCCAGACCGCCTCCCACGAACTCGGCCAGGGAATGATTACAGCGCTCACCCAGGTCGGTGCGGAGGCGATCGGCCTGCCGCTTGATCATGTCCGGCTCGAGTTCGGGGACACGGCGCTGCCCTATGGCGGAATGGCGGTCGGTTCGATGTCGATGCTGACCAGCGGCGCCGCGGTCCACGAGGCCGGCGCGCTGGTGCGCAAGGCGATCGTGAAGCGCGCGGTGCGGGACCAGGGTTCACCGCTCCACGGCCAGCACCGCCACGACCTGGAGGTCATCGACGGCCGCATCGTCGCGGGCGACGGCACGAACGAGACAGTCGCCGACCTCATGACGCGCCACCCCGACGGCGAAATCGAGGAGGAGGCGATCACCGGCCGCGATTTCGGCCACAGCAAGTATGGCCGCATGTCGTTCGGTGGGCAGTTCGCCAAGGTCTTGATCGACTCTGACACGGGCCACATCCAGGTCGAGCGGCTGGTCGGCGCGTTCGCGGGCGGACGGGCGATCAATCCGCTGTTGGTCCGAAGCCAGTTGCTGGGCAGTATGGTCTGGGGCCTGGGCCAGGCCCTGATGGAGGAAAGCGCCATGGACGCGCGCACCGGCCTGTTTATGAATCGCAGCCTTGGCGAGGCGCTGGTGCCGACCAATGCCGACGTTGACCAGTTCGACGCGATCATCATTGACGAGGACGACACGCGCGCTCACCCGCTCGGCATCAAGGGCATGGCCGAGATTGGTGTGATCGGCACCGCAGCCGCGATCGGCAATGCGATCTTCCACGCGACCGGCCTCCGGCTGACCGAATTGCCGTTTCGGGTCGATCGGCTGCTGGCGGCGCAGTTCGCCCGGGCCGGCTGATCCGTGGTGACGACGGTAGGGTCCACCGCGCGCATCGACGTTCACGCGCATTTCCTGACCGAGCGGTACCGCAGTGCCGCGACAGCCGCAGGGCATGGTCGCCCCGACGGGATGCCCGAGCTGCCACAGTGGGATGTCGGCCGGGCGCTCTCGATGATGGACGCGCTGGACATCCGGACGGCAATGCTCTCGATCTCGTCGCCTGGCGTGCATTTCGGCGACGACGACGCGGCGCGCGCTCTTGCGCGCGAGGTCAACGAGGAGGGGGCGCGTATCGTGGCGGAACACGCCGGCCGCTTCGGCCTGTTCGCCGCCCTGCCGCTGCCCGACGTCGAGGGCGCGGTCGCGGAAGCCGTTCACGCGCTGGACATCCTCGGCGCCGACGGCGTGGCAGTCGAGACCAACCACCACGGCACTTACATGGGCGACCGCCGGTACGACCTGCTGTTCGCCGAACTGGACCGCCGCGAGGCAGTCGTCTTCATGCACCCGACATCGCCCACCGCGCCATGCTGCCAGGCGCTGTCGCTCGGCCAGCCGCTGCCGGTCATCGAGTTCATGTT
>CAXSFF010000335.1:0-4928 GCA_964236035.1 uncultured Acetobacteraceae bacterium | reverse complement strand
ATCGACCGCACGGAGGGGGACTTGCCGGAAGCCCTCGCCGTGGCGCTGCGGGCGACCAAGCGGGACGTGCTGCAGAACATGGTCGGCCTGATCGAGCGAGGCATCGCCAATGGCGAGTTCAAGCCGGTCAACCCGCAGGTGGCGGCGTTCGCGATCCTGGGCATGTGCAACTGGACCGCCTGGTGGGTCTCGCCCGGCGGCAGCCTCAGCCGCAAGGAGATCGCCGCCCAAATCGCCGCCCTGGCCATCGCGACGGTGCAGCGGCCAGTCAGCGCGGGCGCCGGGGATGCCAGGTCGCTGACTGCCGCGATCCGGGAGAACCTCGACCTGCTGGACCTGATGCACGATGCAAAGCCAACGCCGGCCAAAGCCAAACCGGCTCGTTAGTCTCCACCAGCCGGATGGCTTCCTTGGTGAAGGAGGCGATCTTGCCGTCCAGCCCGGCGGTGAGGCAGCCGAACCACACGGCCTCCTGCAGCCCCGTGTCGCTCCGCCGTGTGTCGAGGGCGCCGCTGAACTGGACATGGCGGTAGCCGCCGCCGACGGGATGCACGACGCAGTTCTCGTTCTGCTCGGGTCAGCGCGCTGAACTCCGGCACGTCGAGCACGTAGAAGCCGCTCACCTAGCCAGTCTTGCTTCAGCCAGCCCCGCGACCTCTTGCTGGTGGCGGCGCACGAAGCTGGCTTTGGTGTGCCATAGGCTGTGGTTGGCCATTGCCATGTAGCCGCGCGGCACCTTCATCTCGTCGGGTTGCTCGATGCCGAGGTAGTGGAAGGAGGCGATGGTGCTGCCGTTGCTGCTGTTGAAGAAGTGGATGAAGTCGGCGTGCTGCTGCTTCTCGCGGCTCCAGCCCTTGGCGGTGATGCCTGCCCCTCGCCGACAGGTTCTACGCCGACAAGCCCTTGCATCGCTTATGTCCGTGCCCTTTCGATCCCCGGGGGATGTCCCTGGACATGAACGACCAAGCCGGCATGCCTCGTCATCAAAGGTGCCGCATGCCAGGCATCGCCGGAGTCAAGCGGACTACAAGCGAGCCAAGGCCTCGCGCTACGGGACGCCGCTTGCGCGTACATTGCCGGCGCAACTAGCCAGAGACAATAATGGCCAAAATAGATGTGGGCAGGTCATCTGACGGCAAGTTCAATTTAACCTGATGGCGCCGGGCCGCATCCGTCGTGTGGAAGCGCCGTTACACCGCAGCCTCAACAGGAGCGGACCATGAGTGATTCGAATGCGGTGATGGACATCTACGTGACCGGCCTGCGCAACCAGCACGCGGTCGAGACCCAGGCGATCGGCACGATCAAGAACGAGCTGCCCCGGATGGAGCCCTACCCCGACCTGCACATGAAGATGCA
This sequence comes from uncultured Acetobacteraceae bacterium, assembly GCA_964236035.1. Taxonomy (GTDB): domain Bacteria; phylum Pseudomonadota; class Alphaproteobacteria; order Acetobacterales; family Acetobacteraceae; genus CAXSFF01. The sequence continues at coordinate 3,569 of CAXSFF010000335.1, read as the reverse complement.
GCACGACATGGAGCGGTCGGTCACCCAGGCCGCCCGGCTGGATGACCTGTTGGCCAAGCACGGCACCAGCAAGTCGATCGCCAAGGAAATGGTGACCGGCGCCGTCGCCACCGTCGCCGGCTTCGCCCATGCCGGCGCGGACGACGAGGTGCTGAAGAACGTCCTCGCGGCCATCGGCTTCAAGGCGTACGAGATCAGCTCCTACAAGGTGCTGCTCACCATGGCGGACGCGGCGGGCGCCACGGGGGACAAGATAGTGCTGGAGCAGTCGATGAAGGAGGAGCAGGAGATGGGCGACTGGCTCGGCAGCCACCTGCCCGACTTCACGCAGGCCTACCTGTACAAGCAGGCAAAGTAACCTTCATCGGGCCGTCGGTTATTCCACGCTGGTCGACGGCCCTGAACTGCATCTGTGTTTTATAAAGACTTGGCTGCCATCCCGTTCGAATCCGGCAACATAAACGGTACAATGTCTGATTCTTCTCCCCTTTCCTTGCGGGAGGGGTTGGGGGAGGGGTGCCGCGCGTAGAGTGGCTGGCGTGGCCACCCCTCCTCCCGGCCTCCTCCCGCAAGGGGAAAAGGAGCAGATCAGCAAGCCAACATCCGCCATCGCGAGGCCGCTTGGCCGTGGCAACCCAGGGGCCGCGTGACGAAAACTAGCCGCGCCGCCCTGGGTTGCTTCGTCGCAAGCGCTTCTCGCAATGATGATCAGATGTGGTAGCGGCCATCGTCGCCGCGTTGGGCCTGGCCCAGGGCGACAAGGGTTTCCAGCATGTCGCGGACCTTGGCGGCGTTGGCGCGGGCGAAGCGGCGCGACAGCTCCTGCGCCTGGCCCGGCGAACTGGCCAGCACGGCCCGCAGCGCCACGAACCGCTCGGGATCGCTCTTGGGCCAGGCTGGCAGCGCCGTGTCGTCTGCCGGGTCGACCACCATCGTGCCCTGGGTTGCTCGGCGATCTCCCGCGTTACCTCCGTTCGCTTGCGGGCGGGGTCGAGCGAGCGCGGCGCCTGCCAGACATCAGCCAGGCGTTGGCGGATGGCGGGGTCCGCAGATCGTCCAGGTAGACGCGGAAGCCCTCGCGGTCGGGGAACTGCAAGTAGTGGCGCCCCGTGCCGGAGGAGTCGGCATAGAGGTCGAAGCAGAAGCCGACGCCGCACACGATCAGGAACGGCGGCGCGGCCTCGTCGCCGGGCAGGTCGCGGATGTAGCCTTCGGCCTGGCCCTTGGCGCGCAGCATGTGCTGCGCCCAACCCGGCGAGTTGCGCACGGCCTGCCGCCGGATGGCCTCGGCCTGGTGGGTGAACAGCTCCTTCTGCGGCGCGACGTTGGCGCCTTGCTTGGCTTCGAGGAATGAAGCAATCCTGTTTGTACAGGTCGATGCGGCGGGTGGTGCCGCGGTCGCCGTCGTGGTGAACGACGCTGCGCTCGAACCGATACGGCCCGTTGCCGCCGCGGGCTGGGAGCGGGCGCTCGACGCCCAGCAGGTCGCAGAGTTCGAGCAGGAACGGCGGCGCGTTGGTGCGTTCGGCCTGTTCCGCGCGGCCCCAACGGGTGATGAAGGCGTCGACGTCGTCAGGTATGGCTGGACTTCCTTTGGCACGGCCTTGTCATCGCGAACCGGCTTTGGCGTGCCAATCAGGATTGCCGCGTCGCAATGCGGCTTATGGTGTCACGGCTTGGGGTCCTCTTCTGAATGGAACAGCGTCTGCCCGGCGACCTGGTAGCTGCCGATCGCCGTCTGCCCCGCCGATGAGGCCAGCCAATCGGCGAACTGCTGCGCCGGCTGGCGCCCTTCCGGCGCGTGCTCGTCCGGGTTGAGCGTGATCACGTCATACCGGTTCACCAGGTCGCGCCCGCCCTCCACGACGATGCGCCGGTCGCGCTTGTTGCCGAAGCTGAGCCAGGTGCCGCGGTCCGACAGCGTGTAGGCGTCCATGGCAGCGGCGGCGTTCAGCGCCGCGCCCATGCCGCCGCCGATGTCGCGGTACCAGGCGCCGGCCGGGCTGACGCCGGCGCCCTGCCATAGGCGCTTCTCCTTGGCGTCCGTGCCTCTCTTGTCGCCACGCGAGACGAATGGCGCCTGTGCCGCCGCAATCGAGCGCAGGGCGGCGACGGCGTCATGTCCGCCGGCGATGTGCGCCGGGTCGCTGGCTGGCCCGACCAGGATGAAATCGTTCCAGGCGATCTCGCGCCGGCTCACCCCATGGCGCTCCGCCATGAACCGGTCCTCGGCATCGGGGTCGTGCACCAGCACGAGGTCCGCGTCGCCCTTGGCCGCCGTCGCCAGTGCCTGGCCGGTGCCCTGGGCGACGACGTGGATCTCGATCCCGGTGTCGCGGGTGAAGATCGGCAGGATGTGGCCCAGGAGGCCGCTGTTCTCGACCGAGGTGGTCGAAGCAAGCACGATCGCCGGGTGCTGCTGCGCGGGCTGGGCCGACGCGGCCGGGGCAGCGGCCGTGGAAAGCGTGCTGGCGAGAATGAGGTGCGGAAGTCGGGGCGTGTTCATCGGCCTGCCTGGTTGCGGGTGTGGGACAGCCTGAACGCCGCACCGCTCACGGCCATGCTGATCACGATCAGCACAAGCCCAAGCGCGAGCGAGGTCGCCAGGTTGCCTTCGCTGGTCTCGAGCGTGATGGCGGTGGTCATGGTGCGGGTGTAGCCGGCGATGTTGCCGCCCACGATCAGGATCGCCCCCACCTCGGACACCGTGCGGCCGAAACCGGCCAGGATGGCGGTCAGCACCTCGGCCCGGCCGATGATGAGGAGATGGTGCAGGACCTGGTGGCGCCGCAGGCCGAGCGCCAGGAAGTCCCAGCCATACCGGGCCCAGATCGCGGCCACTGCCCGGTGGGTGATCGCGGTGACGACGGGCAGCGCCAGCAGGCCCTGCGCAAGCACCATGGCGCCCGGGGTGAACAGCATTCCCAACCGCCCAAGCGGCCCGAAGCGCGACAGCAGCACGTAAAGCGCGACACCCACGACGACGGGCGGCAAGCCTAGCAGGGCGTTGGCGAGCAGGACCAGGGCATCACGGCCGGGCACGCGATAGACGGCGAGTGCCGTGCCTAGTGGAAGCCCTATCCCGGCCGCGATGAGCGTGGCGGAAAGGCTGACAGACATCGAAAGGCCAACGATACGCAGCAGCCCGAGGTCGAAGCCGGCGAGCAAGGCCCAAACGTGGTTGGTAACAGCCATGATGCCAAACACTCACCTACACGGAGAATGTCGGCAACTTGCGGCGATTTAGTGAACTTACGGTGCGATCACCGCGGGAGAGAAGGGCTATGACACCCTCTCCCCCACCTCTGGAACTGGCTACCCGGCGTCGCTCGCCATCTCCCCGGCCTGGCGCACGGGGGAAATCACCTTCACCGCCGGGCTTTCGGCCGCCGGGTTCCAATGCATCGCCGCCACCACCAGCCGGTCCGCGCCGGCCGCGTCCTCGTCCAGGCTCTCGCGCAGCGTCCTGACCATCACGGGGGTCCAGAACGCGGTCAGGTGCTGCCGCACGCCGGCCACCGCCTCGGCGTCCGGGTACGAGCGGAAGAAGGTGGCGATCTGGTTGGCCA
>CAXSFF010000334.1:0-4936 GCA_964236035.1 uncultured Acetobacteraceae bacterium | reverse complement strand
ATGCTGAACGGCCCCAGCGATTTCGACAGCCGCTGCTCGCCCCCCTCGCTGCTTTTGATGATGTCCGCCACGGGCTTGCGCGTCATCAGGCCCGGGACTGTCATAGGGGCCTTCACTGTCATGCGCGCCTTCCTGGTTGTGCGGAGGCGTCTTCCGAACCCGCCGACGCGCTCTTATGATCGATCGGATGACCCGCACAATAAAGTTTCTGTCATGATGGGCCTGCCCACGCCACGCCGGATCGTCCGCAGCGGGCTGAAGCGGCTGCTGGCAATCGCCACCGCGAACGCCGCGTTGCGCCGCCTGCTGATCCTTGGCCACGCCAAGGTGCATGCGCGGGACGGGTTCTACCAGCCGCACCCGTTCGACCGGCGCATGGGGATCGCCGCCGGCGGCTTCCTGCCCAGCTACCTGATTCCCTCGGGCGCCGGGGAGGATGCCCACAGCACGGCGTACCTGGGCTGCGCGCCGGACACCTTGCGCCGGGCGCTCTCGTTGATCCCGGACCCGCAGGACTGGGCGTTCCTGGACCTCGGCTGCGGCATGGGCCGCGCCTTGGTGATGGCGTCGGGGTTCCCGTTCCGGTCCATCCTCGGCATCGAGCTGAGCCCCGACCTGGTCCGCCGCGCCCGCGCGAACGCCGCCATCGTCGCCGCCCGCCACCCGGAGCGCCCGGCGATCACGGTCGAGCAGGGCGACGCTAGCCGTCCCCGCCTGACCGGCCCGACCGTGGTGATGCTGTACCATCCCTTCGGCGGCGAACTGGTGGCGCGGCTGGTGCGATGCCTTGAGGCCGCGGTCGGTGCCGGGCATGCCGTGATCGTGCTGTACCTCAACCCCGTCCACGGGGACCGGCTGGACGCGAGCGCCGTGTTCAGCCGCTTGTACGCCGACACGGTGCCGCACAGCGCCGAGGACCACGAGCACGCGCCGGATGACGATACCGTCGTCGTGGCGTGGCAGGCCGGCGCGCCGAAGCTGCCGCCACGGCCGGGTTGCGACAAGGCTATCATCGTGGCGAAGGTGGATTGGCAGGCCCGGTTGGAGGCGTGACGCTTGCTGCGGAAGTGGGACGCGCTGGGTGGCTGGCGTGGCTATCCTTCCTTCCGGCCTCCTCCCGCAAGGGGAGGAGGAGAAGTGCCGATATCACGCGTCCGTCCGGGAGAAGCCTGGGCCCATGTTCCAGTCCTGCGGGTAGTATGGCCGCTGCGTCTGCTTGCACCAGTTCTCCCAGCCGCGTTCCAGCGTGAACCCGGCGCGGCCGCCGGCGTTGGCGGCGACCTCGCCCTCCGACAGCGGCGTGATGTCGTCGCCGGCGAGCTGGTGCGTCTTGATCAGCATCTCGGCGTTGATCTCCAGGTAGACCGAGGTGAACACGACCTCGCGCAGGCTGCGGCCGGCCACCACGCTGCCGTGGCCGCGCATCAGCGCCACGCCGCGCCCGCCCAGGCAGCACGCCAGGTCGCGGCCCATGGCCATGCTGGTGACCAGCAGGTTGGTGACGCCGAACCTGTGGGCGATGTCCCAGGTCGGGATGTCGGTGCCGATCGGCGCGCACATGTGCATGATCGGGCGCAGCCGCCGCCGGGTCTGCACCGTGAACGGCACCACGTTGGGGCTGTGGCTGTGCACGACGGCCATCACGTCGGGACGCGCCTCGTAGGTGGCGCCGTGGATGAAGCGTTCGGAGTATGGCTTGCCGGGTTCGTGGCCTACCACCTTGCCGTCGTGGGTGAACTCCGTGATGTCGCCGATCTCGACGCAGTTCGGCGCCCGCGCGCGCGACAGGAAGAAATGCGCCGGGTCGTCGGGGTGGCGGACGGAGACATGGCCGAACGAGTCGACGACGTTGTGAAAGGCGAGGATGCGGTTCGCCGTCACCAGGTCGTCCTTCAGCCGGGCTAGGTCGGTCATGGTTCGGAACCTCCAAGTGCCGCACTCCAACATCGAACACCTGGCGGCACAAGGGCGGCGGCGGTATGGCTGTCGGCAAAACGGGAGCCAAAACCTTGGACACGGATGTGCTGATCGTCGGCGCCGGCCCCGTTGGGCTGACCCTGGCCATCGACCTTGGCCGCCGCGGCATCCCCTGCGTGCTGATCGAGCAGAAGGACGCCCCCGCCTTCCTGCCGAAGATGGAGCGCTGCAACGCGCGCTCGATGGAGATGTACCGGCGCATGGGCCTGGCCGACGGCATCCGCGCCGCCGGGCTGGACGCCGCCGTGCCGATGGACGTGTTCATCGTGCTGGCCATGGACCAGCCACCGCTGCTGCGCCTGCCGTATGCCTCCGTCGCCGCGGCGCAGGCCGACATCCGCGCCACCAATGACGGCACGGCGCCGCGCGAGGCGTACCAGCTGATCTCGCAGTACACGCTGGAGCCGCTGCTGCGTGCGGCGGCGGAACGGCTGCCGAACGTCACGGTGCGCTACGGCTGCGAGTTCCTCGAACAGGCGCAGGATGAAGCCGGCGTGACCGCCACCATCCGGCCACCCGGCGGCGGCGGCACGGCGATCCGTGCGCGCTACCTGGTCGGCTGCGACGGCGGCGGCAGCCCCGTGCGCCGCTCGCTGGGCATCAGGCTGCGCGGCGAGGGGCCGCTTGGCCACCTGCGGCAGGCGCTGTTCCAATGCGACGCGCTGTTCGACCGCATCCCGATCGGCAACGGCCCGACGCACGGGCGGCACTACCACGTGGCGGACGACAAGGCGACGTTCCTGATCATGCAGGACTCCACCCGGCACTGGACCTTGCACTCCGCCGTCGACAGCGACGCCGCCATGGCCGCGATGTTCGAGCAGGTGGTGGCGACGCCCGTGCGCTACGAGATGCTGTCGTGCCAGCCGTGGCGGCAGAACCTGCTGCTGGCCGACCGCTACCGCAGCGGCCGCGTGCTGCTGGCCGGCGACGCGGCGCACCTGGTGATCCCGACCGGCGGCCTCGGCATGAACACGGGGGTCGGCGACGCCGTCGACTTGGGCTGGAAGCTGGCCGGCACCTTGCAGGGCTGGGGCGGACCCAACCTGCTGGTGTCCTACGAGGTCGAGCGCCGCCAGGTCGGCGAGCGCAACGTCGGCGCGTCGCGCTACGCCTCGCTGGGCCGGCGCAAGTGGCGCGGCATGTTCCGCCCGAATATCCGCGAGCGCAGCCCGGCCGGCACCGCCACCCGTGAGAACCTGGTCCGTGTCGCCGATGTCGAGCAGCGCAAGACCAACGAGATGATCGGCGCCGAACTCGGCTACCGCTATGTCGACAGCCCGCTGATCGACAACATCCCGGGTGGGCCGGAGCTGCTGTTCCGCGAGTACGCGCCGACCACGTGGCCCGGCGCGCGGCTGCCGCATGTCTGGCTGGACGACGGCTCCGCGCTGCACGACCGCATCCCCGACGGCTACACGCTGCTGCGGCTCGGCGGCTCGCAGGCCGAGACGGCGCCGATGGAGCGCGCCTTCGCCGAGTTGGATGCGCCGCTTACCACGCTTGACGTGCCGGACGACGTGGCGCGCGACATCTATGGCCATGACTTGCTGCTGCTGCGCCCGGACCTGCATGTGGCCTGGCGCGGCAGCCGTCTCCCCGACGACCCCGCCGGGCTGGCGGCGGTCGCCACGGGCAACTGATGCTTATAATCCCCTTCCCTTGCGGGAGGGGCTGGGGGAGGGGTGGCCACGCGCCGGGTGGTTGATGCGGCCACCCCTCTCCCCGGCCTCCTCCCGCAGGGGAGGAGAAGTGTGGAGGTTGATTGTGCAGGCCGTATAGATAATCAAGCCTTAGTTTAGGATAATAAGATGGCCTTCATGTCTTCTACCTATCACTATGCTCAAGACCACGCTCGTGGAATATCTGTTAAGTTAGGAATAGTTGCTGGAACTCACCTCATAGATGGCATACTGCATAAGAAAAGTTTATTTTTAGAGTACATATCTTCCCAAATATCATTTTCCTGCGAGTACTTTGTGTCCGATGCGGAAGTTATTCTCTTTCGCGATGGAGAGGCAAGGTCTCTCTGGTACCGTGATACTATTATAGTTCCAAGCTTGGCTTTAATACGACAGTATAATGAGGCTAAGACAGCCTCTGGATTGGGAAGAATCAGCGATGCCGATAAACAACTTCTAATAGCGGATATTAAGGAAGCTATGCTAGTTGAGAGTCATAATCGTGCAAAATTCTTGAAAAAGAATGAAATGCTTCCCGAGCTTAAGATTATATTTGTTAAATCATTTTGTCTTGATGATGAAATCAGGAGGCTTTTGAATATCGTCTCTACAGAGAATGGTGGTTCGTGATGCCATACCTAACACAAGATCAAGTAAATGCAGCCTATGCACAGTACAACGTAACAGGAGCCGAGCAGGTAGCTATTCAGCAATCATTTACGAGCGGCGCACTAAATACATTACTTGGTGAAGTAGACTCTCAACCAGCCGGACCTCCTAAAGGTGCGCCCGAAGGCGCAACAGCTTTGTTCTCGACAGGAAAGCTGGCGACACCCTCCGGAAATCTTGTTGGTGCATGTTCAGGAGCCAATGCCATCGCCGCTGGAAGCGATGGAAGCTCCTACACAATAAATATGACAGATGCAGGAAAGTTCCATCATAAAGATCAGCCGATGCCGATCAGCGGCCAGTAGAACAGCACAGTCGGCACCAGGAACGCGAACTCGGCCAGGGTGAGCAGCGCGCCGAGCTTGACCAGGTCGACGGCGCGGAAATAGCCGAACGAGTAGCCCACCACCAGCACCGCGTTTTGGTACGCGAACAGCTTGCCGCCGGCGGCGAACGTCCACACTAGGCCGATCACCTTGGGGTCGAGCCCGTGCGCCTTGGCGAACACCATCAGCGGCGGGATCGAGGAGGCGAGCATGGAGATCTCGCTCGCCAGCAGGGAGTGGTAGAGGAACGCCCCCCAGTATAGCACCGTCGTCGCCAGCAGC
>CAXSFF010000333.1:0-4946 GCA_964236035.1 uncultured Acetobacteraceae bacterium | reverse complement strand
GGCGCCCCTCGCGCCGGCGCAACGCCGCGGATGGAAACGGTGCACGTCACCGCGCCCGACCTGGAGCGCCGCGCCGGCTTGGAGCGGATGCGCTCGCGGCTGCTGCTCGCGTCGGCGGGGTTCGCGGTGCTGTTCGGCGCCGTGGTGGCCAAGCTCGCCGACGCCACCATCCTGTTCCCCATCCACCCGCACCCGGCCGAGGTGATGGCCGTGCTGACCGACGCCGAGGCCGGCGAGGCGCCGCCGGCCGCGATCGGCGAGCATGCCCCGCGCGCTATGATCACCGACCGCAACGGCGAGATCCTGGCGCTGTCGCTGCCGACCGCCGGGCTGTACGCCAACCCGCACGAGATGATGGACGTGGCGGACGCCGCGCATAAGCTGAAGCTCGCCTTGCCGAAGCTCAACGAGGAGCAGGTGCACGCGCGCCTCGCCTCCGCCAAGCAGTTCGTCTACCTGGCGCGGCAGATCAGCCCGCGCGAGGAGGTCGCGGTCAACGCGCTCGGCATCCCGGGCGTGTATTTCCAAAGCTCGGCGAAGCGGCGCTACCCGCTGGGCCGGGTGGCGGCGCACCTGCTGGGCGGCACCGACGTGGACGGGCGCGGCATCGCCGGGGTGGAGCGTTACTTCGACCGGCGCCTGCGCGAGAACCCTGAGCCGCTGCGGCTGTCCATCGACGTGCGGGTGCAGTCGGTGCTGCGCGACGAGCTGGCGCATTCGATCGACGAGTTCACGGCGATCGGCGGCTGCGGCATCGTGATGGACGTGCGCACCGGCGAGGTGATCGCCATGGTCAGCCTGCCCGACTACGACGCCAACCTCGCTGCCAAGGCGGAACCCGCCGAGCGCTTCAACCGCACCGTCACCGGCATGTACGAGCCCGGCAGCACCTTCAAGCTGCAGACGGCGGCGATGGGGCTGGACACGGGCGCCGCGCAGCTATGGAACATGTACGACGCGGCGCACGACATCCACATCGGCCGCTTCACCATCACCGACTTCGAGGGCAAGCACCGGGCGCTCGCCCTGCCCGAAGTGCTGGCGTACTCGTCCAACCTCGGCGCCGCCCACATCGCGCAGTCCGTCGGGCCGACCCGGCAGCGCGCCTGGCTCGGCAGCATGGGCATGTTCCAGCGCGTCGGCATCGAGCTGCCGGAGGCGGGCATGCCGATCGTGCCGCCGGTGGCCAACTGGGGCGAGGCGGCCAACCTCACCATCGGCTTCGGCCACGGCATCGCCGTCAGCCCGCTGCATGTGGTGCGCGGCACGGCGACGCTGGCCAACGGCGGCATCCTGCTGAACCCGACCATCCTGGCGCGCGACCCGGCCGCCGGGCCGCGCGAGGGCACCCGCGTGATGAAGCTCGCCACCTCCGACATCGTCCGCCACCTGATGCGCCTGGTGGTGACCGACGGCTACGGCAAGCCGGCCGACATCCCCGGCTACTTCGTCGGCGGCAAGACGGGCACGGCGGAGAAGACCGGGGCGCACGGCTACAAGAAGCACGCCAACGTCAGCGCGTTCATGAGCGTGTTCCCGATGAACGCGCCGCGCTATGCCGTGTATTTCATGCTGGACGAGCCGCACGGCAACAAGAGCACGGGCGGCTACTCCACCGCCGGCGCCGTCAGCGCGCCCGCCGCCGGCCGGGTGATCGCCAAGATCGCGCCGATGTTGGGCCTGCTGCCGGACATGGCGGACTTCAACGAGATCACCCAGCAGTTGGCGATCCCGATGCAGCCGGCGCACGGCTTCGCGCTGCGCCCGACGCCGCCGATCCTGGGTGGCCCCGTGGCCGCGCCGGAACCGCCGCAGCCTGAGACGCCGATGGCGGCAGACCCGAGCGCGAGCGTGCGCCCGGCGATGCAGGGCACGCCGCCACAGCCCGGCCCTGCGCCCGGCATCAAGCCCGAGGTGATCGCGCCGGGCCGCCGGCCGTCCGACATGCGCCACGAGGCCAGCTTCAGCACGCCCGTTGCTGCTCGCTGACATGCTGCGGCAGGCCTCCATCCCTGGCGTCGGCGATTCCCCCTTGCCCATCACGGGGCTGACTGCCGACAGCCGCCAGGTCGAACCCGGGTTCCTGTTCGCGGCATTGCCGGGTGGACGGGCGGACGGACGCCGCTTCATCGCCGAGGCCGTGGCGCGCGGGGCCGCCGCCGTGCTGGCGCCGTGCGGCACCGAGTGGCCGCAGGGGGTGCCGCAGCGCCCGCTGATCCAGGACGCCGAGCCGCGCCGCGCCCTCGCCCGCCTCGCCGCCGTGCAGGCGGGGCCGCAGCCGCCCGTCATCGCCGCCGTCACGGGCACCAACGGCAAGACCAGCACCGCCGAGTTCCTGCGCCAAATCATGCAGCCCGATGGTCCCGCGGCCAGCATCGGCACGCTGGGCGTGGTGGCGCCGGGCCATGCCGGCGGCGGCGGCCTGACCACGCCGGACCCCGTGGTGCTGGCGCAGACGCTGGCCAGGTTGGCGCGCGAGGGGGTGCGGTTCGCCGCGATCGAGGCCTCGTCGCACGGCCTGGAGCAGTTCCGGCTCGATGGCGTGCGGCTGGCGGCGGCCGGGTTCAGCAACCTGACGCGGGACCATTTGGACTATCACGGCACCATGGCGGCCTACCGCGCGGCCAAGCTGCGGCTGTTCGCCGAACTGCTGCCGCCGGGTGCGCCGGCAGTGGCGGACAGCGGGCTTGACCCGGAGACGCTGGCGGCGTTGCGCGCCCTGCCCATCAGGCTGCACACCGTCGGCGAGGATGGCGACGCGATCCGCCTGCTGACGGCGACGCCGCATCCCGGCGGTCAGCGTCTCGACCTGGTGGTCGCGGGCGCGCGCCGAGTGGTCGACCTGAAGCTGCCCGGCCGCTTCCAGGCGGACAACGCGTTGCTGGCGGCGGGCTTGGCGATGGCGCTCGGGGTGGAGGCGCTCGAGCGGCTGCCGCTGCTGACAGGCGTGCGTGGGCGGATGGAGCTGGCGGCGCCCGGCGTCTACGTCGATTACGCCCATACGCCGGACGCGCTGGAGCGGCTGCTGATCGCATTGCGCCCGCACACGGCGGGAATGCTGCACGTCGTGTTCGGTGCTGGCGGCGACCGCGACCGCGGCAAGCGCCCGCTGATGGGAGAGGCCGCCGCGCGCCTGGCCGACAGCGTGATCGTCACCGACGACAACCCGCGCGGAGAAAATCCAGCCAGCATCCGCGCCGCCATCCTCGCCGCCTGCCCGGACGCGCGTGAGATCGGCGACCGCGCCGCCGCCATCGCCGCCGGCCTCGACGCGATGCGGCCCGGTGACGTGCTGGTGGTGGCGGGCAAAGGCCACGAGCAGGGCCAGACGATCCGCGGCGAGACGCTGCCGTTCGACGACGCCGCCATCATCCGCGGCCTCGCCTGATGTGGAGCGCCATCGAATTGTCGAGCGCCACCAACGGCGCAATGCGGACGCCGTTCGACGCGACGGGCGTGTCGATCGACACCCGCACGCTACAACCCGGCGACCTGTTCATCGCGCTCGAAGGCGACAACGGCGACGGCCACGCCCACGTGGCGGCGGCGCTGGCGAAGGGTGCGGCAGGCGCCATGGTGCACCGCGACCTGCCGGGCGCCACGCTGCTGGTGCACGACACGCGCGACGCGCTGTGGGCGTTGGGGCGCGCGGCGCGGGCGCGATTCAACGGCCGCGTGATCGCCGTGACGGGAAGCGCCGGCAAAACCACCACCAAGGAAATGCTTAGGATTATCCTAGCAAAGGCCGGCCCTACGCATGCCGCGGAGGCATCGTACAACAATCATTGGGGCGTGCCGCTGACGCTGGCGCGGCTGCCGCGGGATGCGGCGTTCTGCGTGGCGGAGGTCGGTACCAACCATCCCGGCGAGATCGGCCCGCTGTCGGAGCTGGTGCGCCCGGACGTGGCCGTGATCACCAACGTCGAGCCGGCGCATATCGGCCATTTCGGCAGCATCGAGGCGATCGCGGACGAGAAGTCGGCGATCGGCGACGGCCTGCCCCCCGAGGGCATCGCCGTGCTGCCGGGCGATAGCGCGATGCTGCCGCGCCTGGCCGTGCGCGCGGGCACGACACTGCTGTTCGGCACCGCGCAGGTGAGCGGCGGCGCCAGCGACTCCGACGGCAGCGACGTCGACGCCACCATCGGCGCCTTTCGAATGCATTTCCGAATTAATTCGCCCGGCGCGCACATGATCCTGAACGCGCTGGCGGCGCTGACGGCGGCGGCGGCGCTGGGTGTCGACGGCTCCGCCGCGATGGCCGGCTTCCGTCCGGTCGCCGGCCGCGGCGTGCGCCGCCAGCTTGCCAACGATGCAGTGCTGATCGATGAGAGCTACAATGCCAACCCGGCCAGCATGCGTGCGGCGTTGGCCGTGCTGCGCACCTTGCCGGGCCGCCATGTGGCGGTGCTGGGCGACATGCTGGAACTCGGCGCGTTTGGGCCGGACGAGCACGCCGACCTGGCGCCGGCGGTGGCGCGCGCGGCCGACATGGTGTTTACCTGCGGCCCGCTGATGCGCCATCTGTTCGACGCCATCGCACCCGCCCAACGCGGCGCCCATGCCGCCGACGCTGCTTCCCTCGCCCCCGTGGTCGCCGCCGAAATCCGCGGCGGCGACAGCATCCTGGTCAAAGGCAGCCTCGGCAGCCGCATGGCCCTCATCGTTCGCACCCTGGAGGATGCCGCCTGATGCTGCTGCTCCTCACCCGCCCGTATGCCGAGCAGTTCGCGCTGTTCAACCTGTTCCGCTACATCACGTTCCGCTCCGGCGCCGCGTGCCTCACCGCGCTGGTGATCGCCTTCGTGCTCGGCCCTGTGGTCATCCGCTGGCTGCGGTCGGTGCAGGGCGCCGGGCAGCCGATCCGCCTCGACGGGCCGGAGCGGCACCTGATCGAGAAGAAGGGCACGCCCACCATGGGCGGCGTGCTGATGCTGCTGGCGCTG
>CAXSFF010000332.1:0-4959 GCA_964236035.1 uncultured Acetobacteraceae bacterium | reverse complement strand
TTGAGCCTCAGTAAGGCTGCCGTAGAAACCCTGAGGCGTGACGGCATCCAGTCCGTCGTGCCCTGAGTTCGCAAGACAGCTGGCACATCCCTACAGAGCACGGGTTGCAAGAGCCGCCCGATGGCGGTGCACACCGCGTCGCGGCTGCGTGCGGCCACCGGGCACGCCCGATTTGGAACGCCATCCAGCTCTAGACCTTGGCCAGGATGTCCCCGAACTTGGCGCCCACCCGGTCCAGCAGCTCCCGGCTGGCCCGGGCCACCGGCGGGAAGTCCTGCAGGCGTTCGAACGGGCGGCACGCGTCGATCACGGCGCGCGAGTTATAGGCGACGCCGCGGGCGATGCGCGGGTCCAACGGGCCGCTCCAGGCTTTGCGGATGAAGTCGATGTCCTCAACGGGGTCGCACCGCGTGCACATCGCCCACAGCACGTCGAAGCTGTCGGTCGGGTCAACGTCGTCGTCCACCACCACCACGAAACGGCCCAGATAGGAGCCGGACTGGCAGTTGGCGGCGAGCATGCCGGCCTGCTTGGAATGGCCGGCGAACGCCTGCTTGATGGCGATCACGTTGAACATGCGGGCGCCGCCGAACTCGTGGCACCAGACGCCGGTCACGCCCGCGAGCCCGGCGCGCTCCACCTCGTCCCAAATCATGCCCGACTCGGTCACGCACTTGCTGAAGCAGAAATCCGACGGCGGCCGCATCGGCGTCGCGATCTGCAGGATCGGGTCGTGGCGCCAATACAGGCGGCGCACCCGGATCACCGGCTGGTCGCTCTTGCCGCCGGCGTAATACCCGGTGAACTCGCCGAACGGCCCCTCCGGCAGCACATCGCCGGGATGGATCTCGCCCTCCACGACGATCTCGGCATGCGCGGGGATCGGCAGCTTGTGCAATTCGCTGAGCACCACGTCGTACGGCAGGCCGCGATGGCCGCCGGCGTAGTCCAGCTCGGACAGGCCGAACTTCAGCTCGTTGCCGCCGGCCAGGAACAGCAGCGGGTCATGGCCGAAGGAGATCACCACGGGGCACGGCTCGCCGCGGGCGAAGTACTTGTCGCGGATCTGCCGCCCTTGCTTCCCCGGCGAGGTCCACAGGCCGAGAGTTCGCCGGTCGTGCACCATGACGCGGTAGGTCGCGGCGTTGACCCATCCGTCATCCGGATCGCGCATGATGACCAGGTCGTCGGTGCCGATGTAGCGGCCGCCATCCCGCTCATGCAGGAACGGCACGGGGAATTGCAGCACGTCGACCGCCTCGTCGCGCTGGATGTTCTCGAACACGGCGCCCGTCGGCACCACGCGCGGCGGGATCGACCGATGCGTCTTCATGCGGTCGCGGTAATGCCGCACCACGTCGAGCGGCCCGCTCGGCGCCGGGAACCCGAGCGTCAGCGCCAGGCGCTTCGACGAGTTGGTGGCGCCTGACAACACCCGCATGCCGGCGGGATAGCCGGGAATGCCGTCGAACAGGATCGCCGGCGCTTCCGGCCGCTTGTGGGTCACCAGCTCGGCGAGCGCGCCCATTTCGAGGTTCCAGTCGGCGCCGCTGACGTGCAGGACCTCGCCCTGGGCATCCGCTCGGGCCAGGAACTCGCGCAGGTCGTCATGGGGAGCGTCGTGTTCGCCGTAGCGGCGCTGCTCGATCATGTCCAAGGCAGTCTCCTCCGCCGCCTCGCCGGGCGGCTTTTTCATTGCGCCGACCTTGTGCCCGATCATCGGCGGTAGTCAACTGCACGGCAACCGGCTCGTCAGGCGCCTCGGCATCCTGCAAGAAACCGGCAAAAGGGGAGCGGCCATCGTGAACGCCCATGACGGGTCTGAGGTCATCGACGTCGCGCAGTGGATCGATCGCCGGGGCATGAGCGGGCTTCAGGTCGCCGTGTTCGTGCTCTGCTTTATGATGGCCTCGCTCGATGGCTTCGACGCGCAGATCATCGGCTTCGTGGCACCTGCGGTCATCCGCGATTTCCACGTCGAGCGGCACGAGATGGCCAGCGTGTTCGCCGCCGGGCTGTTCGGGCTGTTGCTCGGGTGCCTGCTCATCGCCCCGCTGGCGGATTGGATCGGGCGCAAGAAGGTGCTTGTGGCCAGCACGCTGGCGTTCGGCGTGCTGTCGGTGGCGACGACGCAGGCGCACTCGCTCAATGGGCTGCTGTGGCTGCGCTTCGCCACCGGGCTTGGCTTGGGCGGCGCCATGCCGAACGGGATTGCGCTCATCTCGGAGTACGTGCCGGCGCGGCGGCGGGCGTCCTTGACGATGGCGATGTTCGTCGGCTTTCCCTGCGGCGCCACCATCGGCGGGCTGCTCGCGGCCCCGCTGATCCCGCTCTATGGCTGGCAGGTGGTGTTCCTGATCGGCGGCGTGTTGCCGATCCTGCTGGCCGGCGTGCTGGCGTTCGCGTTGCCGGAGTCGATCCGCCACCTCGCTGCACGCCCGTTCGAGACCGAGCGCATCCGCCGCATCCTGGGCCGCATCGACCCGGTGGCGCGGTTCACCGCCGCCACCCGCTTCGTCACCAACGAGGAAAAGGCTCCCGGCCTGCCGTTGGCGCACCTGTTCCGCAACGGGCGCGGCATCGGCACGGCCCTGATCTGGACGGTGTTCTTCATGAGCCTGCTGGACATCTTCTTCATTTCCAGTTGGCTGCCCACCGTGTTGAGCGATGCCGGCATCTCCGTCGAGGCCGCCGTGTATGCCACCGCCGTGGTGCAGGCCGGCGGCGTGGTGGCATCGCTGGTCGTCGGCCCGCTGGTGGACCGCTTCGGCTTCTTCGTGATCTTGCCGCCGTTGTACCTGCTGGCCACCGCCGGCATCGCCGTGCTCGGGCAGGGCGGCGAGTCGGTCGGCTTCATCATGGCGGCGGCGTTCGTGTCCGGCGCCGGCATCGTCGGCGGCCAGACGGCGGCCAACGTGCTGGCGGCCGTGTACTACCCGACCGCGATCCGCGCCACGGGCGTCGGCTGGGCACTAGGCATCGGCCGGATCGGGTCGATTGTGGGCCCCGTGATCGGCGGCCTGCTGATCCAGTTGAAGTGGGACAACAAGGCCTTGTTCCTGGCCGCGGCGCTTCCGGCGTTCCTTGCGGCAGTGGCCACGATGCTGATGGCCGTCACCAACGGCAAACGCATCGCATCCCAGCGGCTCAGTGCAGCCATCATACCAGAGTGATACCAGCGGCGTTGGGAACCAACCTCCAAGCCGTCATTCCGAGGAACGCTTGCGACGAGGCAATTCAGGGCCACAACGCACATTTGCCATGCGGCCCTGGATTACCACACTGTCAAGCGGCGGCTCGCAGTGACGGGTATCAAGCTGCTAAATCCGGCGTTACATAGCAAGCACACCTTGCTCAAGGTGCTTGCAAACTAGCAGGCATTTGATGTATGCATGCTTCATCTTATGGAGCGTTGTCATGGACGAAGAACCAACCAAGCAATCTCGAGGTGGCACGGCTCGAGCCAAAAACCTCACGCCGGAGCGTCGGCGCGAGATTGGCCAAGCCGCCGCCGCTGCCCGCTGGAAGCCGCCGATGCACATCACAGACTTGAGCCAACCTGAGTTGGAGGATGTTGACGAAACTATTGAGCCGACTCCTGAGCTTCCTATCGCGCATTGGCGTGGAATGCTTAATCTAGTTGGTGTGGACGTGCCTTGCTACGTACTCGACACTGGACAGAAGATCATTGGCCGCACATCGGCAACGGAAGTTCTATCGGGGATTAAAGGCGGAGGAGCGCTCGAACGATATCTTAGTGCTAAAGCGCTAGAACCATTTATTGACAAAGACTCAGTGCTTGAACGACTTGTTCCATTTCGCCTGCCTGAAGTGGAGGGTTTAGATAAAGCTGTAAAGGGCCTTCCCGCTGATTTAATGATTGAGGTTTGCCAAGGCTTTGTTGCAGCTTTACAGGCATCTTTCGATCCTAACTTTCCACACCTACGGATCACGGATCGCCAGAGAGAGATGGCCATCAAAGCCAGCATGTTCCTGTCGGCATGTGCCAAAGTCGGTCTCGAAGCCCTGATTGATGAGGCCACCGGGTATCAATACGAACGAGCCGAGGACGCACTACAAGTCAAGCTACGCGCATTCATTGCGGATGAGTTGCGGGCTTGGGAAAAGACATTCCCAGATGAGCTTTGGATGGAATTTGGGCGCTTAACCGGCTGGGCTACGCCACTACGAAGTCGCCCCAAGTGGTGGGGTAAGCTTGTTATCGAAATGATCTACGATACACTTGACAAAGATGTTGCCGAGTACCTGAAAGCCAACAAGCCCTCACCTGGTGTTCGGTGGCATCGGCAGCTAACTGAGAACCATGGAGTGCGGCAGCTTGTCTCAAGATGCTACGAGATTGTTGGTATGTCCAAACCGTGCAGCAACATGCGGGAGCTACGTGACCGGGTGGCGCATCACTACGGAAAGCAACCTATTCAGCTGACGATGTATATTGACTCGCCACGCCAGGAGAGCCGGTAAATTTTATTCCACCCAGTTTACCGTCTTGGTAGATCGGGCAAGTTCCTGCTTCTCGCCTTCCAATTTGCGGCGGCAGTCAACGAAAGACGCTACGGTTTGTTGACTTATTATCTCCTTCTGCAAAAAGCAAATGAGTTATCATAGTAGCAAGCATTATGCTTCCTAATCTAAGAAATGCTTGCTGCATAATGCAGACCAATGTTGGATGCCATCCAAATGAAGCTGTCAGCCCGCTTGGAACAACGCCTCATGAAGCATCCTGAAGCTCGCCGGGCCTGACGTGCAGATCAGGCCGCCGTCCACATCCGTCGGCAGGTAAGGGCTGCCGTCGAAATGGGCCGCGTGGCCGCCGGCCTCCTGGTGCAGCAACACGCCGGCCAGATGATCCCAGGGCAGCAGCCGGTTGAACACCAGGCAGTCGATATGCCCCGCTGCCAACATGCGGTACTGGTGCGCGGCGCAGCGGTAGTCCGC
>CAXSFF010000331.1:0-4959 GCA_964236035.1 uncultured Acetobacteraceae bacterium | reverse complement strand
CCCGCACCTGCCGCGGGCCCAGCGTGCCGTCCGCCGGCGCCCGGATCGTGGTCCAACCGAGGTTGATCTCCGGCAACGCCAGCGCCGCCCGCCGGACCGCCACGGCCGCCTCCGCCTGCGCACGCTGCGCGGCCAAGGTGTCGGACTCGCGCTGCCGCACCGCCACCGTCGCCTCCGCCGACTCGATCGCGGCCATGCTGCGGCGCTGATCGGCCTGCGCCTGCTCCAGCGATCGCCGCAGGCCGACGTCGGTGGCGATCAACTGCTCCTGCCGCCGCAGTTCCGGCGCGGTGCGGACGATGGCGGCCTGCTGCGACGCCTGCTGCGTCCGTGCCTGCCCGATCTGGGCCGTCAACTGCGCCTGCTGGGCGGTCAAGCTGGCCACCTGCGCCTCTGCCGCCGCCAGTTGCGCGCGCGCCTGGTCGACTTGCGCGCGGTAGTCGTCCTGCTCCACCTGCGCCAGCACGTCGCCCTCGTGCACCACCTGGTTGTCCGCGATCGGCAGCGCGGTCAGGTATCCCTGCACCCGGGCTGCGACCGGCACGATGTCGCCGCCGACATAGGCGTCCTGGGTTTCCGGGTCGCGCTCCCGCGTGATCGGCCGGTCGAATGACAGGAGCGCCACCGCGACGGCCACCGCGGCGGCGGCGCCGAGCGCGAAGAGCGTGGCGAACAGCTTGGGGGACCGGCCTCTGCGAGGCGGCGCAGGTGGTTCGTCAGCGGTCAATGAACCCACCCGGCATCGGCTTCGTCTCGCGTCCTGGAGCCTCGGGAACCTCGCCCTGCACCACGTCCGCCCCCGGCGTCAGCCCTGCGCCGGGGGGCAGGCCGATCGGCGCCTGCCGGGTCAGCGCAACCAGCCATCCGCAGCCGTCCCCCGTGTCGGCGTGCCCGGCAAAGCCGTCCGGACCGAACCGCCCGACCAGCACCGCCTTGCCGTAGGACAGCGAGGCGACGCCATCCGGCCGGACAAAACCCCGCAGCGGGTAGTTCACGCCCGAGGTCGCCAACGACGTCTCCACCAGCATGTCGCGCGGCACGGGGGCCAGGCTGGCGCATGACCCGCCCGGCGACGGCGTCCAGGTCCCGGCATAATAGCCGGCGAACCCGGTCGACGCCCCCGGCACGCTTGCCGCCTGGGCAGCATGGCCCGAGCGGTCCTGTGCGATGGCAGCCGGGTCAGGCCCTGGCCGCGCGCACGATACGAGCAGCATCAGGAGCAACGCCCATCTCACGCCAGCAGCCAAGCCAGGCCACGAGCCAGAACGTGCATGCGACGAAGCCGCCCTCCTGCTACTCACCACCACTGCAACGATAAAGCCATGGGCCGTCTGGCTCCGCAAGCAACCCGCACTCCGGTTCCTTCGCGAATCGCAGTCACGGCAGAGGACCTACGATCCTGGCTCGCGAACCCGAACGGGCCGGAAAGGACATCGTGAGTTGGTGGCCTAGCTGTCCGAGCGCGGCACCCAGGGAATCTGCGCCACCTCGATGCCGTCGTCCGCCAGGAGCTGCGCCTGCTCCGGCGTGGCCTCGCCGTAGATCGGGCGGGCATCGGTCTCGCCGTCGTGCATCTTGCGCGCCTCGCTGGCGAAGCTGTCGCCCACATAGTCGCAGCGCCGCTCCACTTCCGCCCGCATCCGCTGCAGCATGGCGCGGACCTGGTCGGGCATCGGGCCGATGGCGACCGGACCGTTGGACGGCGCGACGACTGGAGGCGCGACGGCCGGCGCCGGCGCGGCGGGGCCGACCTGGGCCGGGGGCTTGCGGCGCCTGCCCACCGCGGGCGCCATCAACGCCCGCGTCACCCCCGTGCTGCCGCAGAGCGGGCACGCCAGCAGGCCGCGCGAGGCCTGTCCGTCGAAGGCGGCGCTGTCGCGGAACCAGCCGTCGAACTGGTGCGCCGCCGTGCAGCGCAGTTGGTAATGGATCATCAGCCGGCCAGCATGGCGTCCAGCCTGCCGGACCGCTCCAGCGCCATCAGGTCGTCGCAGCCGCCGACATGGGCGCCGCCGATGAAGATCTGCGGCATCGTGGTGCGGCCGGACCGCTGCGTCGCCTGCGCCCGCTCGGCCGAGCCGTGCGGCGCGTCGATCTCCTGGAACGGCACGTTCTTCTTGGTGAGCAGCGCCACGACACGCGAGCAAAACGGGCAAAACGACTGCGTGTAGACCTCGATCTGTGGCACGGCGGGCTCCTGGGACACGGCGCCAGCATGGATGGCAACGCCGGACGCCGCTGGCAAGGCGTCAGGCCGCGCGGCAGCCCCGCTTTCGCCGGATGCCTCGAACCGGACTGCTCCTCCTCCCCGATGCTTAGCGTTTGGGCGGGAGGAGGGGAGCCGCAACGCGCATCTTGCCGCGGCATCAATCAAGCAGCCGGTCGGGAACCCGCGCCGCCACCAGCAGGTCGACCTGCGCCGCCCCCTCCGCGAGCAGCGCCCGCGCGCAGGCGCCCGCCGTCGCCCCCGTGGTCAGCACGTCGTCGACCAGCAGGACGCGCCGGCCCGCGACCCGCTCCAGCCGCGTCGCCCGCACGGCGAACGCCCCCGCCACCGCCGCGGCCCGGTGCGCCGGGTCGAGGCCCTGCAGCGACGGCGTCGCCCGCAGCCGACGCAACGCATCCGGCACCGCCGGCCGCCCCGACAATCGCGCCAAAGCCAGCGCCAGCAGCGCGGACTGGTTGTAGCGCCGCTTCAGCAGCCGCCGGCGATGCAGCGGCACGGGGACGATGCAATCTGCCTCCAGCAACAGCGCCGCCCCCGCCCGTGCCATGTGGCGGGCCAGCGCGGACGCCGTCTCCACCCGGTCGCCATGCTTGAACGGCAAGATGATGCGGCTGGACTGCTCGTCGTAACGCAGCGCCGCCCGCGCCCAGCGCCAGGCCGGCGGATGCTCCAGGCACTTCACGCACTCCATGGTGCGGCCGCCCTGCCCGGCATGCGCGAACGCCTGGCCGCAGCGCCGGCAGCACGGGTCGGTGACGAACTCGGTGACGCGGAAGCAATCCGGGCACAACTGCCCCGGCGCCGCCACCGTGGTGTCGCAGGTGAGGCACCGGGCCGGCAGCACCATGTCGAGCGCGCCCTGCCCGGCCGCGCCGAGGATGTGCAGCAACCGCATCGCGCATGCATAGCAGTTCGGCGGCCCGCTGGCACCGCGCACCTTGGCACGGCCGCCGTCCGACGACACATCCGCCGCCATGACCGACGCCATCTTCGACCGCCGGGCCGTCCGCCTGCATCGCGACCGCGCCGCCGGGTCCATCGGCCGGGTGGCCGCCATCCTCGACGACGTGGCGGACCGCCTGCTCGACCGGCTCGACGACACCACCCGGCGCTTCCATCAGGCGCTGGACCTGGGTGGCCGCGGGACGGTGGCGCCCAGGCTGCGGGACCGCGGCATCGCCACCATCACCTGCGAGCTGTCGCCGCTGATGGCCGCGCGGGACGCTCCCGCGGTCGCCTGCGCCCCGGACGCGCTGCCGTTCGCGCCCGGCAGCTTTGACCTGGTGGTGGCCAATCTGTCGTTGCATTGGGTCGATGACCTGCCGGGTGCGCTGATCCAACTGCGGCAAGTGCTGCGGCCGGATGGGCTGCTGCTGGCCAGCCTGCCGGCGCTCGGCACCCTCGGCGAGCTGCGCGCCGCGCTGACCGAGGCCGAGGCGGCGTTGACGGGCGGGGTCAGCCCGCGGGTGTCGCCGTTCGCCGGGCTGCCGGACTGCGCCGGGCTGCTGCAGCGCGCCGGCTTCGCGCTGCCCGTGGTGGATGGCGACACCATCAGCCTGCGCTATGCCGACCCGTTCGCCCTGCTGCGCGACCTTCAGGCGGCGGGCGAGGCCAACGCCCTGACGCTGCGCGACCGTCGCCCGCCGCCTCGGGCGCTGTTCCCTGCGGCGCTCGCCGCCCTGCCGCAGCAGGACGGCCGCACGGTGGCGACCCTGCGCCTGGCGATGATGACGGGATGGGCGCCGTCGCCGACCCAGCCGCAGCCGCTACCGCGTGGTTCCGGGGCGATTCCGTTGGGCGATGCGTTCAGGAACGCCTAGCTCATACCTTCCGGTATGAATAATAGGCAGGCGCCTGGGCTGGCCTCCAGCCTCGCGATAGCCATGTTGCAGTGCACCGTAAGCCCGTGGATGTTCTTCGGCAGCGGTTCACCGGCCCGCCTATCGCGACGGACCTCAGATTTGAGGATCAGAGTATCATGAACACCAAGCTCACCATCGCCGCCGCCGCAGCAGCATCGCTGCTGTTCGCCACGGGGGCATTCGCCGCCGGCAAGGACTACTCGGCGACCGACAACTCCAATCCTCCCGTCAGCATCCAGCAGTATGTCAGCACCCAGTCCAGCGAGGCCTATCCTAGCTTCTCGCCGGCGCTGTCGACTCCCGCGTTGATCGGCCCCAGCCTGGCGCAGAACAACGGCAGCGAGTCGATGCCGGAGCCGCCGAACTCGATGCCGAAGGGCTTCGACGTCGGCACCGCAGCCTATGTCGACCAGCAGATCCAGACCCGGTGGTTTGCCCAGCAGGCGCAGCATCGCTTCGCCGCCGCGCAGGCCGCCAACCCGCACGGCTGATCCGCTCCGCGACCCGCGAAAGGGGCTGGCGCCGAACAGCGCCGGCCCTTTTTCCGTTTCAGCCCCCGGTCAGGCTCATGGTGCGGCCGACAGAAGCGGCAGGGCGGCGGCGGTCGATGACGAAATCGTGCCCGCGCGGCTTGCGGGTGATCGCCTCGCGGATGGCGGCATCCAGCGCCCCGTCGTCGGCATCCTGGCGCAGCACCCGCCGCAGGTCCGCCGCGTCGTCCTGGCCCAGGCACATATAGAGGGTACCGGTGCAGGTCAGCCGCACCCGGTTGCAGCCCTCGCAGAAATTATGGGTCATCGGGGTGATGAAGCCGATGCGCCGCCCCGTCTCGGCCACGTCGAAGTAGCGCGCCGGCCCGCCGGTCTGGTA
>CAXSFF010000330.1:0-4970 GCA_964236035.1 uncultured Acetobacteraceae bacterium | reverse complement strand
GCGTCCTCGTCGGAAAGGCGCTCGACGGGCTGCGTGCGGCGCCAGGTGCGCCGCAGCCGCAGACCGCATCGATCGTGTTCGAGGCGCAACGAAAGATCGCGGATCTCGCGAATCCGGCGCCCGCGCAGTTGAAGGACAGGTTTGCCGAGGTCTTCCATCAAGTGCGAGCGTTGCCTGGCTCGCCCCAGGGTGCGCCGCTGCTGCAATCGGCCGTGTCTGCCATGGTGATTGGGCTGGAAGCGGACTCGTCCTTCACGCCGAAAGCCGCGCCCGACACGAACCCTCGCCCGAGAGGTTCGGTGGGTCTGGGGTTCAGCCATGAGAGGGGAGTGGTCCGAATCAATTACATCCTGGCAGGTAGCCTCGCGAGACAGGCGGGTGTCCAGTCGGGTGACGAGCTAGTCTCGGTTGACGGCCAGCCTGTCGCTGACCTGTCGCTTGCAGCGACGGTAACCTTGCTCAACGGCCCGATTGGGTCGAGTGCGACGCTGTCGCTCCAGCGGGCCGGAGAGCTGCTCACGGTGAGGGTCGTTCGGATCGAGATTTCGGTCGGTGCTGTCGCCGCGGAGCGCGTGGATGGTGCTGCCTATATCCGAGTCAGCAGCTTCCAGCCGGGTACGACGAGGAGTGTCCGCAACACGCTTCGTAGGCTGGATCGAGAGAAGTCATTCCCGTTGACAGGCATCATCCTGGACTTGCGCTACAATACCGGCGGACTATGGACGGAGGCCACTGGCTTTGCCGGCGCACTCCTCCCGCCCGGCAAGCTGGTGGCGGACGTTAAGACGCGGCGGCCAGCAGACGACGAGCATATCACCTCAAGCGGAGGAGACATCGCCGAAGGACTACCAATTATCGTGTTAGCCGATAAGACCACGGGCTCCGGGGCCGAGGTCGTCGCCGCTGCCCTGCAATCGAACCACCGAGCGGTTGTTATGGGCAGCACGACAGCAGGTGAGGGCGACGTCGCGACCGTTGTGCCACTCCGCGAACTTGGCCTGCTCCGCATCCTGACCGGTCGTCTCATGCTTGCCGACAGCAAGCCACTGACTGGGCACGGTATCATACCGGATGGAACACTGCCGGCTCGGCCTAGCGAGCCGTTCGTGCCAGGTGCCTCAATTCCAAGCCCCGCGTCCGCCACCATGGCGGAGGTGCTCGGCCACGCACTCCGCCCGGGAGAGAGCTATTTTTCGCCTGAGCAGCCGGCATCGGACAAGCAAGTCCAGGCGGCAGCCGCTTTCCTGCGGTATGCGCCACGCCAGTAGGCCACAGTCCGCTCGGTGCCGCCGATCCCGCTGGCCATGCTGTTCTTCGGCATCGGCGACACGCCCGCGATCGTGCTGATCTTCCTGTCGGCGCTGTGGCCGCTGCTGCTGAACACGATCTTCGGCGTGCGCGGGATCGAGCGGACGCTGTTGCAGGTCGCCGTCGCCGCGCGGGCCGGCGAAGGCCTGGTGCTGCGGCGGCTGGCTGGCGGTGGTGACGGCGGAGATGATCGCCGTGAAGTCGGGGCTGGGCTACATGATCCTCGACGCGCGGATGACGTTCCGCACGGAGCTGATCTTCACCGGCATCATCGTGATCGGCGCGACCGGGCTGCTGGCCGACCAGGGCGTGAGCCGGCTGCGCGCCCGGGTGTGCCGCTGGCAGGAGGGCCTGGTGGCCAGCCGCGGATGAGCTTCATCGCCTGCACGGACGTAGGCAAGACCTATGCCGGCAAATCCGGCCCCTTGGAGGCGCTGCGCGGAGGGCTTCGCCATCGTCACCTTCGCCAGCGCGCTCGGCACCTGGTACCAGGAGATCGTCGACCATGTCGGCCTCGGCGCGCGCTGTTCGGGCATCCACAGCCTGGCGGAGCCGTTCGCCGACATCGGCGCCGTCGCGGAGGAGAAGGCGGCCAAGCTGGTGGCGCTGCGCCCGCGCAAGGCCACGGCCGGCGGCTTCCGCCACCCGGCGGCCAAGCCGATGACGGGCCTGCCCCCGGCGCTCGCCCGGCTGTATTACGGGTCCGCGCCATGACCACATCGGGGTGCTGACGCCGTCCTCCAACACGGTGCTGGAGCCGCTGACCAGCGCGATGGTCGCCACGCTGCCCGGCGTCACCGCGCATTTCAGCCGCTTCCCCGTGACGGAGATCGCGTTGAGCGCGGCGGCGCTGGGGCAGTTCGACGACGCCCCCGTGCTGGCCGCCGCGGCGCTGCTGGCGCATGCGAAGGTGGACGTGATCGCCTGGAGCGGTACGGCCGGCACGGACATCCCGGCGACCACCAGCGTGCTGGCGATGAACGCGGCGCTCGCCGTGTCGGGGGCGCGGCGGCTGGGTCTGGTCACGCCCTACACGGCGGACGTGCAGCAGCGCATCATGGCCAACTACGCCACGCTGGGCTTTGCCTGCGTCGCGGAGCGGCATTTCGGCCTGCACAATAATTTCGCCTTCGCCACGGTGCCGGCGGACGCGCTGACGGATGCGATCCGCGCGGTGGCGGCCGGGATCGACCCCGGATGCGTCACCGGCTGGGGCCGCCTGTTCCAATACGGCGCGCGCTGACCCATCTGCCGGATACCGCGTCCATCCTTGAGTCGCGAGAAGGAAATCCAGCTGCATGATGGTTAACGACCTATGCCAACAACGACTGACCCTTCTCCCCTCCCCTTGCGGGAGGGGCCGGGGGAGGGGTGGCCGCGCGCCGGGTGGTTGATGTGGCCACCCCTCCTCCCGGCCTCCTCCCGCCCAATTCTCAAGCATCGGGGGAGGAGGAGAAGTGCATCGAACCGCTCGCCCTCTACATCCACTGGCCGTTCTGCCTCGCCAAGTGCCCGTACTGCGACTTCAACAGCCACGTCCGCGACAGCATCCCGCAGGCCCGCTTCGCCGCCGCGCTGCGGGCCGAACTCGCTTGGGAGGCCGCGCGCCTCGGCCGCCGCCCGCTCGGCTCCATCTTCTTCGGCGGCGGCACCCCCAGCCTGATGGACCCGGACACTGCGGCGCTGCTGATCGCCGACGCCACGCGCCTGTTCGACCCGGCGCCCGATCTCGAAATCACCCTCGAAGCCAACCCGACCAGCGTCGAGGCCAGCCGGTTGCGGGCGTTCCGCGACGCCGGCGTCAACCGCGCCTCGCTCGGCGTGCAAAGCCTGGAACCGGAGGCGTTGCGCCGGCTGGGGCGGCAGCACTCGGCGGAGCAGGCGGTGGCGGCGCTGGAGACCGCCCGGCGCATCTTCCCGCGGCTGTCGTTCGACCTGATCTACGCGCGGCCCGGCCAGACGATGGTGGCGTGGCAGGACGAGCTGCACCGCGCGCTCGACCTCGCCGCCGACCACCTGTCGCTGTACCAGCTGACCATCGAGCCCGGCACCGCGTTCGAGGCGCAGCACCGCCGCGGCGAGATCGTGCTGCCCGACGACGACGCGGCGGCCGAACTTTATCTTGCGACAGCCAAGACGGCGGCGCAGCACGGCCTGGCGCAGTACGAGGTGTCGAACTACGCGTCCGCCGGGTCGGAAAGCCGGCACAACCTGGCGTACTGGCGTTATGGCGACTACGCCGGCATCGGCCCGGGCGCGCATGGCCGCGTCACCCTGGACGGCGCGCTGATCGCCACGCGGCGGCACCGCGCGCCGGAGCCGTGGGCCGACCGGGTCGAGCGCCAGGGCCACGGCAGCACCGCCGAGGAGGTCATCGCCCCAGGCGACCGCGCCCGCGAGATGCTACTGATGGGGCTGCGGCTGACGGAGGGGATCGACGAGGCGCGCTTCGCCCGGCGCACGGGGATGGCGCTGGACGATGCCCTCGACGCCGAGGTGCTGGCGCTGGCGGAGGCGGAAGGCTACGTCGTGCGCGGCGCTGGCCGCATCGCTGCCACGGACGAGGGACGCCTGCGGCTGGACTCGCTGCTGGCCGCCATGGTGCGTTAGCCCGACAAGCAAGGAGGCGGCTATGCTGAAGGTTTGGGGACGCGCCAACTCCGTCAACGTGCAGAAGGTGCTGTGGTGCTGCGACGAGCTGGCGCTGCCGTACGAGCGCATCGACGCCGGCATGCAATTCGGCGTCAACACGGGGGCGGCCTACCTGGCGATGAACCCCACCGGCAAGATACCCACCATCGAGGACGGCGATTTCCGGCTATGGGAGTCGAACTCCATCATGCGCTATTTGGCGCTCAAGCATGACGGCGGCGCGCTGTATCCGCAGGCGCCGCAGACCCGCGCCGGCGTCGACCGCTGGCTGGACTGGACGCTGTCGACCTTGCAACCCGCCGAACGCCCGGTGTTCTGGGGCTACGTGCGCACCCCGCCGGACCAGCGCGACGAGGCCGCATTGCAAGGCGCGGCGGCGCAGTTGGGCGAGACCTACCAGTTGCTCGACGGCCACCTGGACGGCCGCGCCTTCGCCGAGGGTAACACGTTCACCATCGCCGACATCGCGCTGTGCTGCTTCGCCCGGCGCTGGTTCAACATCGCCGAGATCACCCGGCCGCCGATGGCGAACCTGGAGCGCTGGTACGCCAGCCTGCAACCGCGGCCGGCGTTCCAGCGCTACCTGACCGCTCCGCTGTCCTAGTCGCGGCTCAGTTCCAGCGCGCGGGCGTACACGGTCCGCCGCGGCAGCCCCGTCGACCCTGCCACCAGCGCCGCTGCATCCTTCACGCTGTGCACGGCCAAGGCGGCGCGCAACTGCCCGTCCAGGTCCTCGGCATCGCCGGCATCCTCGGCGGGCGGGCCGACCAGCACGGTGATCTCGCCGCGCGCCGGGTTCGCCGCGTAGTGCGCCGCCAACGCGGCAAGCCCGTCGCGGCGCACCTCCTCGAAGCGCTTGGTCAGTTCGCGCGCCACGGCGGCCGGGCGGTCGCCGAACGCGGCGTGCCAGTCCTCCAGCGCCTCCGCCAGCCGGTGTGGCGCCTCGTGCCAGATCAGGGTGGCCGACAGCCCGGCGCGCTCGGCGGCGCGCAGGCGGCCGAACGCGGCGC
>CAXSFF010000329.1:0-4972 GCA_964236035.1 uncultured Acetobacteraceae bacterium | reverse complement strand
CCAGTCTGCTTCTCGAACGGGGCGATGACGCATTTGCGCAGGCTCTGCTCCCACACGCCGCCGAATGCACCCACCGTAAGGTCCGCCGCGCCAGCCTGTCCGGCAGCGAGCGCGAGGGTGGCCATCGTTGCCAGCCAATATGCTTTCGTCCTGCGCATTGCAGACCCCGTTTTGTGAATGATCCGTCACTGGGACCGGAGCGTATTCATTATATAGAACACAACGCAAGCTGTTACGGCAAAATATCCCGTTGTAGCTCGATTGATTTCATTATAGTAGCTGAGCGTCATTGTCAGCTAGGACACTCTTGCAAGACACGTTCCACGTTACGCCGCCTGCCCAGCCGGACGTCATGCCGCATGTCGGTAAGGCGATCCGGGCCTTGCGCCACGGCAAGGGCATGACCTTGCAGGACCTGGCGACGGCGGCCGGCGTGTCGGTCGGCATGCTGAGCCAGATCGAGCGGGACCTGGCCAACCCGTCGCTGCGCATCCTGTCGCAGCTCCGCGCAGCGCTGGGCGCCCCGATCAGCGCCTTGTTCGAGGAGCCGCGCCCCGTTCCGCACGACGCCGCCTTCGTCCGCCGCGCGGACCATCGCCCATGGCTCGATCTCGGCTACCTCAAGAAGGAGCTGCTCTCCCCTGGCGGGCCACAGAGCCTGAAATTCATGATCCTACACATCCCGCCGTTCGGCAGCTCCGACAAGCCGATGAGCTACCCGGCGGAGAAGGGCGGGCTGGTGTTGGAAGGAGAGTTGGTGCTGACCGTAGCCGGGACCGAAGCACGCTTGGCGGAAGGCGACAGCTTCCTGTTCGACAGCATGGACCCGCATGCCTTCCGCAACCCGCTCGACGTGCCAGCGCGCGTGCTGTGGATCATGGGCGCCATGCCGGCAAACGGCCTGTGACCCGCCAGCCTGCCCCGCTCGGGCTTGAGGGCATCAGCAAGAGCTTCGGCAGCACCCAGGTCCTACACCCCTTGAGGCTCGACGTCCAAGCCGGCGAGATGCTGGCGCTGCTCGGCCCATCCGGCTGCGGCAAGACGACCACGCTGCGGCTGATCGCCGGGTTCGAGCGGCCGGACACCGGCCGGGTGACCATCGGCGGGCGGGACGTGACGGGGCTGCCGCCCAACAAGCGCGGCCTAGGCATGGTGTTCCAGAGCTACAGCTTGTTCCCCCACATGAGCGTGGCGGAGAACGTGGCGTTCGGACTGAAGATGCACGGCACGCCGGCCGCCGACCGTGCGCGCATCACCAAGTCCATGCTGCAGATCGTGCGGCTGGAGCAATTCGCCGACCGCCGGGTGCAGCAGCTCTCGGGCGGGCAGCAGCAGCGCGTGGCCCTGGCCCGGGCGCTGGCCACCGAGCCCGCCGTGCTGCTGTTGGACGAGCCGTTGGGGGCGCTGGACAAGTCCCTGCGCGAACGCATGCAGTTCGAGTTGCGGGAGCTGCAGCGCCGCTTCGCCATTACCACCATCCTTGTCACCCACGACCAGGAGGAGGCGCTGACCATGAGCGACCGGGTCGCAGTGATGTCCGCCGGCACGGTGGTGCAGGTGGGCCGCCCGACGGAGGTCTATGAGCGCCCGCGCAACCGCTTCGTCTCGGAATTCCTGGGCACCGCCAACATCTTCGACGCGACCGTGCAAGACGCAGCGGCGGCGGGCGAGTGGCGCGTCAGGCTGGCGCTGCAACCCGGCGCCACCGCGACCGTGGCGGGCGACCTCGCGCCCGGACGCGGGGTGACCTTCGCGGTCCGGCCGGAGCGGCTGGAGTTGGGGCCGCCCGCCCCCGGCCAGTTGCGCGCCGTGGTGAAGGACGTCGTGTTCCGCGGTGCCTACTTCGCCTACGAACTGGTCGTGGACGGCCAGGACGCGCCGCTCTTCGCCTACGCCCAAGCCCGCCATCCTGTCGCGACAGAGGGTGCCGTGGGGCTGTCCTGGACCGCCGCGAACGCCACCGTACTGGAGGCTGGCGCGTGAGGGCTACCGGCTATCGCCTCTCCCACCCGCTCTGGGCGCTGCCCGTCCTCCTGTTCCTGCTCGCCTTCTTCGTGGTGCCCCTCGTCGCCAACGTGTTCCGTACGGCGGAGGGGCTGGCGTTGGGCGGCATCGGCGGCAACTACGTCAAGCTGCTGACGGACCCATACTATTTCGGCGTGCTGATGGAGACGATGAAGGTCTCCGTCCTCGTCACGCTGCTGAGCCTCGTGGTGGGATACCCGGTCGCCTTCTTCATGGTGCGCTTCGCCGGGCGGTGGAACGCGCTGATCGTGTTCTTCGTGATCGCCCCCCTGCTCACCTCCATCATCATGCGGACCTTCGGCTGGCGGGTGCTGCTGGCCCGGCGCGGCTTGCTGAACACCGCCCTCGGCAGCCTGGGCCTGGTCACCCATCCGCAGAACATCGCCGACGAGCAAATCGCGGTCTATATCGGCCTGGTGCACGTGCTGGTGCCGTTCATGGTGCTGTCCATCAGCGCCGTGCTGCAGGGCGTGGACGTCCGGCTCGAAGAGTCGGCCCGGGTGCTCGGCGCCGGGCGGCTTAGGACGTTCCTGCACGTCACGCTGCCGTTGAGCCTGGACGGGATCGTCACCGGTTGCCTGCTGACCTTCGTCGTCACCAATGGCAGCTTCCTGACCATGCTGCTGCTGGGCGGCGGCAAGATTACCACCCTGGCGCTGCTGATCTACCAGCAGTTCAACACCACGCAGGACGTGGCCTTCGCCGCCGCGATGGGCAACGTGCTGATGCTGGCCGCCGTGCTTTGCTTCGCCCTGCAATACCGCATGCTGCGCCGCCGGGCGGCGCCGGTATGAGGCTCCCGCGCTGGCCCGGCCTGCCGGTGGCGCTGCTGTTCGGCTACATGGGGCTGTTCCTGTTGTTCATCATCCTGCCGATCGCGGCGGTGGTGGCGGTCTCGTTCTCCGCATCGTCGTTCATCGTGTTCCCGATCCCCGGCTATTCGCTGCGCTGGTATCGGCACGTCGTCGAATACCGGCCCTTCGTCGACTCGCTGCTCACCTCCATCGAGTTGGCGCTCGCCTCCACCGTGCTCGGAGCCGTCCTCGGTGTTCCGGCGGCGCTGCCGCTGGCGCGATCCACCGGCGGGGTGGCGGGCATGGTCAGCAACATGCTGTTGGCCCCGATCAGCGTGCCCGCCATCGTGCTGGGCTTCGCGTTGCTGTACTACCTCGCGGCGCTGTCGTTCGGCCTGTCTTTCCTGTCGCTGCTGGTGGCCCATACCGTCGCGGGCATCCCCTACATCGTGCGCACCGTGCTCGCGACTTATCGAGGCGTACCGGCGGAGTTGGAGGAGTGCGCCTCCATCCTGGGGGCGAGCCGATGGCAGATCATCTGGCACCTGACCCTGCCGCTGGTGCGCCCCGGAATCTTCGCCGGCGGCATGTTCGCCATCCTGACATCGATGGACAACCTGCCGCTGTCGTTCTTCTTCGGCACCGCCAGCGTCAACACGCTGCCGGTCGTGATGCTGAGCTACATGGAAAACCAGTTCGACCCGTCGATCGCCGCGATCAGCACGGTGCAGATGGTCATTGCCGTCGTCGCCCTCCTGCTGCTCGACCGGATCTACGGCATCGAGCGGCTGACGGCGGTCTAGCAAGGAGCACAGGATGGCTTGGCGGATTGGCGTCGACATAGGCGGCACCTTCATCGACTTCTGCGCACTGGACGAAGGCTCGGGCTCCCTGCACACGCTGAAAGTGCTCACCACCCCCGCCGATCCAGGCCAGGAGGTGATGGACGGCGTCGCCCTGCTGCAGGAGCGTCACGGCATGGACCCGGCGGACGTCACCGCCTTCGTCCACGGCACCACCGTGGGCATCAACACCATCATCCAGCGCAAGGGCGCCGATCTCGCCTTGCTCACCACCGCCGGCTTCGAGGATGTGGTTGAGTTGGCCCGGCTGCGTATGCCGGACATGCAGAGCCTGTTCTGCGCCCGCCCGGACCCGCTGGTGCCGCGGGACCGCATCTTCGGCATTGGCGGGCGGGTGCTGTCGGATGGCAGCATCGCCACGCCCTTGGACGCGGATGCGGTGCGGGCCGCCGCGACGACCGCCCGCGCGCGGGGTGCGGTGGGCGTGATCGTCGCCTTCCTCAACAGCTACCGCAACCCGGCGCTGGAGCAGGAGGCCGCTGCCATCCTGCGGGCCGAGGCGCCGGACCTGTTCGTGTTCACCTCCGCCGCCATCTGGCCGGTGATCCGCGAATACGAGCGCACCACCACCGCCATCCTGAACGGCTACGTCCACCCTCGCGTGGCCGGCTACCTGGGCTCGCTGGAGGCGGCGCTGCAACGCAAGGGCGTCGTTGCCCGCCCCATGGTCACCAAGTCCAACGGCGGCGTGATGGGCACCGAGCTGGGCAAGACGTCATGCGTCAGCATGTTGCTGTCCGGCACCGCGTCCGGCGTGATGGGCGCCGCCTTCCTGGCGCGGCAGGCGGGCCTGTCGATGGCGCTGACGCTCGATATCGGCGGGACGAGTGCGGACGTGGCACTGGTCATGGACGGCCAGCCGTTGTTCGGCAGTGGCGAGACGGTTGGCGAGTTCCCGCTGTTCATCCCCTCCGTGTCCGTCACCTCGATCGGCGATGGCGGCGGCTCGATCGCCACGGTGGACGGGTTTGGGGTGCTGAAAGTAGGCCCGGAGAGTGCCGGCTCCACCCCCGGACCCGCCTGCTACGGCCGTGGCGGCGACCGCGCCACCATCACGGACGCGATGGCCGTATGCGGCTGGTTGGGTCACACGCCGCTCGCCTACAGCAGCGTCGCGATGGACCGGGGGCAGGCGGAAGCTGTCGTCGGCCGGCTCGCCACCGCGATGGGACTGTCCCTGCCGCAAACGGCGGAAGCGATCATCCGCGTCACCGTGTCCAACATGTTCGTGGAGGTGAACAAGCTGATCGGCCGCTATGGCGTGGACCCGGCGGAGTTCTGCCTGATGCC
>CAXSFF010000328.1:0-4974 GCA_964236035.1 uncultured Acetobacteraceae bacterium | reverse complement strand
GCTGGTCACGACGTTGTTGCTGCCGGCGATGTTCACCGTGGCGCCGGCGCCGGCCGTCACCAAGTTGCCGTCGCCGGCCACGTCTAGCACGGAGTTGGCGACGGCGGTGACCGCGTTGGCGGAGCCGGACAGGGTGCTGACCACCCCGGCCTGCGTGACGAGCGTGCTGCCGGTGGCGGCGATGTTGGCGCTGGATGTCAGCAGCTTGGCGTAGTCGGCGGCAATGTCGGCGTAGAGCGCGGCATTGGGATGCAACTGGTCAGACATCAGCCCGGCTGCGTAAAGGGCTTGGAAATCATCGTTGTAGGTGGCTGACAGGTCGATGATCGGCACGTTCATCGCGTCCGCAACCGCGTGCAGGTCCGCGCGCAGCACAGGGATTTCAGTCAGGTAGTTCGGGCTGTCGAACGGTTGGGGGATGACGATGATGACGTCGATGCCGTTCGCCTGGAAGTCAGCCACCATCTTCGCGATGTTGGCAGCGGTTTGCGCCGAAGAGTGCGTGCTGAAGCCGATGTCGTTGATGCCGTAGTTGATCACCACGAGGTTCGGGGCCAACTCGATCGCGCCCGGGATTTGACCGATCTGCGTGGTGCCTCCGTCACCGATGAGGGCGCCGAGATTGACGACCGAAGTGTCCTGTCCGCGGATGCCGGAGTTGTAGACCTGAACCGATGGCGTCGCCGAGTTCTCGAACGCGGCGCCGTCGATGTAGACGGGAGTGGGCGTGGTCGAGAGGATGCTGACTTTGGAGTGCAGGCCGAGCGGCAAGCCGATCGTTTGCGTCAGCGTCCGGCCGGTGTTGCCCAGCTGCAGCGTGGTCGTAGGGCCGCCATCGACCGAGATCGTGACGGCGCCGGTGCCGACATCCAGGTAGTCGACCTTCAACTGGTTATACACGCCCGGCGACGTCAGCTGGAAATTCAGCCCCGACCCCACCGATTGGGTCGTGGGCGTATAGCCGCCCGAGGCTCCCACGTTGGCCCAGTAGGCATCGCCGAGCAGGGTGATGCGCCCATCCTCCCCGGGAGCGCCGCCGAGGAAGTCGTCCGACTGCGCGGGCACCCCATCAGCCGCCAGGTCCTTGGCAAGGTCGGTCGGATAGGAGCCGGCATCGCGGAAATTGATGTATGGCAGCACGTCTCCAAGACCAGCGGTCGTGGAGTCGCCGAGGGCGACGATGTTGGCGGTGGCGCCTGGAACACCTGCAGCGACGGCGGCCTGTGCGTTCAGGTAGCTTTGCAGCTGGGTGGCGGGATTCCAATTGTACAGAACAAGCGGATTCTGCCCGATGTTACTTGGCATTGAAGATGCTTCCTTGAAAGGACGAACGAACCGAAATCACCCGTGCCGTCTGATGTTCGAACGCCAGAGGAGACCAGGCTGCTGGAAACGGGAGCACGCACTGGTTACATCGGCTGCGAGCCCAACAAAATGTCTGCGCGCGAATCCGTTCATTACAATATTTCCATCTTTTCTTGCCGATGCAGCCAGTGTTGGTTCGATAACGATACGTCTCTGCACATGACGAAATGCTGCTAGAAAATAGGCATTGATGATTTTTTAACGCTGTTAACCCATGTTCGGCACCAAGTAAAGTCAACATTGCCTGTCGCAGCTGTTCCGGCCAACAGCTTGCTTGCGTTACGCGCCGGCCCGATGGTTTGCATGCCGGCATGCACTTCGCAGCAGCTTACGTCGATGCAAGAGTCTCATCAGTCATCCCGTTTGATCCCCGCAAGGCCAGCCGGCGTCAGGCAGCACGGGTCCGGCGCATCAGGTATGTACCGACCAGAGCGGCGGCCACGAACAGCGCCACCGCCAGGCCGATCTGCACCCCGCCGCCCACCCGCACCCCCGCGCCGAGCAGCACGAACACCAGGGTCTGCGGCAGGTAGCCCAGCGCCGACGCCGCCAGGAACGGCCCCGCCGCCACGGCGGACACCCCGGCCAGCAGGTTGAGCGCCACGTTGCTGCCCACTGGCAGCAGGCGCAGCGTCAGGGTGGCGCTGAACGGATGCCGCCGCAGCATGGCGTCGAGCCGGGCCAGCCGCCCGCGGAGGCGGCGCGCCGTCCAGTCCCGCGCCACCGCCCGCGCCCAGGCGAAGTCCGCCGCGCAGCCGATCAGTTGCGCCAGCAAGGCGGTCGCCACCCCGGCCCACACACCGAACCCCAGCCCCGCCGCATAGGCCGCCAGCTGCCGCGGCACCCCCACGGCGCAGGCCGCCGCCGCGACCAGGACGAACAACGCCGGGCCGAGCTGCCCCGGGGCGTCCAGCGCCTGCCGCCCCAGACCGCCGCGCAGCGCCAGCCCGGCCAGCAGCAGCCCGCCCAGCAACGTCGCCGGCTTCCACAGGCGCAGCAACGGGATGGCGGGCGTCACCCCGCCTCCTGACTTTCCCGCGCCCGCGACGCCGTGGGCACCGCCGGCTCGATGACCGGCAGGCTGCCGCGGCGTTGCAGCCATGCCATGCCGGCCAGGTCGAAGATACCGACCCAAAGCCGGTCCAAGGTGCCGTAGTTGGACCGCCCGCGCAGCCGGGGACGGTGGCTGACGGCGACCGACTCGACCCGGCCGCCGGCGCGGATGAACAGCGCCGGCAGGAAGCGGTGCATGTGGTCGAAGCTCGGCAGCGCCAGGAACACGTCGCGCCGGAACAGCTTCAGGCCGCAGCCCGTGTCCGGCGTGGCGTCGCCCAGCAGCCCGGCGCGGATGCGGTTCGCCAGCCGGGAGGACAGCCGCTTGACCCGCGTGTCCTTGCGGTCCACCCGATGGCCGGCGATCAGCACAGGCTGACCCGGCGGCATCGCGCGGGCGCGGGCGAACAGGGCGGGGATGTCGGCCGGGTCGTTCTGGCCATCGCCGTCCAGCGTGGCGATCCAGGCGCCGGCCGCCGCCCGCACCCCCGTCGCGATCGCGGCACTTTGGCCGCAGCTGGCGCGGTGCCGCACCACCCGCAGCGGCGCCGTGCCGAGCAGGGCGGCCAGGCGGGCCGGCGTGTCGTCCGTGCTGCCGTCGTCGACGTAGACGATCTCGTACGGCGTGCCGGACAGGGCCGCGCCGATCTCCGCGACCAGCGGCGCGATGTTGGGGCCTTCGTTGCGCACCGGCACCACTACGGAGAGGACAGGTGTAGGGAATTGACGAACGACCATATTGCTGCGGCGGTAGCACTTGGGCGAACATGTCGGCAAGGCTGCTGCAATCCCGCGACCCCGTGCCAGATCGAGCCGACCAAAGCCATGCCATTCGACCCCGACGACCGTTTCATCCGCGCGGAGACCCCGCGCCAGCGCAGCGACCGCCGCCTGGTGGCGGGCTGGCTGTTCTGCATCTGCGCCATGCTGCTGGCGATGGTGGCACTTGGCGGGGCCACCCGGCTGACGGGCTCCGGCCTGTCGATCATGGAATGGGCGCCGATCCAGGGCACGCTGCCGCCGTTCACGGAAACGGAGTGGCAGCGGCTGTTCAAGCTGTACCAGGCGATCCCGCAGTACAGCCTGGTCAACGATGGCTTCGGGCTGGCGGGGTTCAAGCACATCTTCTGGCTCGAGTACACGCACCGGCTTTGGGGACGGCTGATCGGGCTGGCCTTCGCGGTGCCTTTGGTGGTGCTGACGCTGCGCGGCGCGATCGGGCGCGGGCTGTGGCCGCGGCTGTTTGGCCTGCTGGCGCTGGGCGGCCTGCAGGGCGGCGTCGGCTGGTTCATGGTCATGTCCGGCTTCGACGGCGACAGCGTGTCGGTGTCGGCGTACCGGCTGGTGGCCCACTTGGCGATGGCCCTGGCGCTGTACTCGGCGCTGTTGTGGACTGGCTTGGACGTGCTGCGTCCGGCTGCGCGGGGGCTGGCGCCGCCGTCGCGGACGAGCGCCTATCGTAGGATGGTCGCGGCCTGCTGCGGCATGGTTGGCCTCACCGTCATCGCGGGCGGCTTCGTCGCCGGGTTGCATGCGGGGCTGATCTACAACACGTTCCCGCTGATGGAGGGCCAGTTGGCGCCGTCGGATTATGCCGCCTTGCAGCCCTTCGCACGCAACCTGACGGAGAACCTGGCCGCCGTGCAGTTCGATCACCGGGTCTTGGCGACGGTCACGGCGGCCCTGGTGCTGGCCACCGCCGCCGTGGGGCTGCGCGCCCGGCGTGCCCCGCAGGGCCGGCGGCTGGCGGCGTTGGCGATGGTCGTGGTGGTGCTGGTGCAGTATGCGCTGGGGGTGTCCACCTTGCTGTGGGCCGTGCCGGTGCCGTTGGCGACGCTGCACCAGGTGACCGCCTTCCTCCTGCTGACCACGGCCCTGGTGGCGTTGCACCTGGCTCGCCGAGACCACTGACCAACAACGGGCCGGCGCTTCTTCAGGAGCGGCCTCGCCCTATATGCCTGCACGGAACCCGCCATCACCATAGGACGCACCATGAGCGCCACCACCTTCCAGCCCTCCGCCCTGGCGACCACCGACCGGCTGTTCTTCGAGCGTGACGACGCGGCGCTCGACCGCGTCCAGGCCGAGCGCATCGTCGCGGAGACCCTGGCCGGCTGCGACGACGGCGAGCTGTTCCTGGAATACCGCGAGAGCGAGTCGCTCGCGCTGGAGGACGGCCGCATCCGTCACGCCGGCTTCGACAGCGGCTCCGGCTTCGGCCTGCGCGCGATCCAGGGCGAGGAGACGGGGTATGCCCATGCCGGCGAGATCTCGGAGGCGGCGCTGCGGCGGGCGGCGGCCACCGTCGGCGCGGTGCGCAGCGGCCAGGGCGGCACCATGGCGGAGCCGCCGCGCGCCAGCAACGCCCGGCTATACGGCGACCTCAACCCGCTGAACGACATGGATTTCGCGGCGCGGACGGCGATCCTGGCCGAGATCGACGCCTATGCCCGTGCCAAGGACCCGCGCATCAAGCAGGTGATGGCGTCGATGCACGGTGAATGGCAGGCGGTGCAGGTGATGCGCACCGATGGCCGCCGGGTCGCCGACATCCGC
>CAXSFF010000327.1:0-4979 GCA_964236035.1 uncultured Acetobacteraceae bacterium | reverse complement strand
GGACTTGGCGGACCGGCTTCTCCATGTGGGGGCACCCGACCAGGGTGTGGTTGGATGGCCGCCGTTAGCTCGAACCGGGCGCTCCCCGAGGCGGCGGTATCGGCGCTCGAGCACGTGTTTGGCCAGACCGATCCCACGGGCGCGCCGAAGTGGACTTGGGCGGCGGGATGGTGATGATGTTGCAGGTCGGCCATCGCGTCGGCCACGACATCTTGGTGCCGGGGACCAGGCCGAAGGCGTTCACGCCGGCGATGAACCCGGCGGCGGCCGGGTCGCGCCAGGTCATCAGTGGCTCGGTCACCACATCAGGTTCTAGCGGTCCGAGGGCACGGTCGGCACCGGGCCCTGCGCATCGGGTCGTGCTTTTGGGGTATGAGCACCAAGTCCTCGCAGTCCTGGACGAAACCGGGATTTCAATCCTCGCCGACCTGGCGACATCGGAGGGGTCGGGCAACCTGGCATGGATCGCGCCTCCAGGGCCCCGTCCGCCCGCAGCGCGAGGCGTTTGCTGGACCTGGACCGATCAGGCACGCGATCGAAGCGAAGCCACGCCCCCCGGTTAGGTCCGACGGCTACGCCTGCTTTCGCAAGGCCGCGTTCCAGCGCCCGTCTCCAGTCCGTGCGCCGATGTGGTGGCGACGATCCGGTTGGCCTCGAGCCTCACGTCCGTCCTCCCTCGAGCAAGCGGGAGATGCCTTGCCAAAACCTCGGGAGTGGCGTTCACCAGCACGTCGGCAGTGCCCGGCAGGTCTTGGATGCAGACCAGTCCGGAGCGTTCCAAGGTGCGAAGCAGCTCCTGTTTCAGGAGGGCGAAGGCGTTCCGGGCGGCTACCGACCGCTCCCGCCTCGACTAGGCTGCCTGGGCCGCTTGCAGGTCGAGGCGCGACGTCCAGTGCAGGACATAGGTCGGCCGCCCAAAAGCGGCATCTCCCAAGCCACTTCGCCCGGCGGTGCTTCGTCCATGGCGGCCCCCTCGATTACGGAATGATCAGCTACGTCCGCCACGATTTGATAGGCTCGATTTCAGTCGGCCAGGGAGACCGCCGCACGGCTGTGGCAATGCCCCGCGCAAGAACGTGCGCCTCGCTCCAAGCGGCCCGCCTCGGCAGTTCCGTGATGAGGCCTCGATCGGCGATCTGCAAGTCTAGAAAGCCCCCAATCGGCTGCTTACCGGAACACGAAAACCACGGGCTTGCCTTGCGACGCAGGCCGGCCCGCTCACGGCGCTGACTTGGTCGTCGGCCCGGGTGTCGGCTCAGTCAACGGAAGACGCGGCAGGCGGCTGGCTTCCAGGATGGGCAGGTTGCCCTCCGTGGGCACGTAGATCACCGCGTTCTTGTTCTGCTCCAGCCCGTTGATCCATAAATAGCGCAGGTAGGCTTCGTTGCCCTGCAGGCTCTTGCCGATGATCTCGTTGGCCTTCGCCACGCCCTCGGCCCGGGTCACCTCCGCTTCGGCCTCGAAGTGGGCGCTTTCGGCCTTGGCCCTTGCCTGCGCCACGGCGATCTGCCGGTTCTGGTCCGCCTGCGCCAGCTCGGCCTGGCCGGTTTTCTGGGCGCGCCAGACGTTGTAGATGGGGCAGCCCACCATGCCGGTGCCGGCGGTGAGCAGAATCAGCAGGATGATCCCGATGACCGCGCCGGTGCTCGGCAGTTGTATCACGCCGCCCGCCGCCGGGAGGCTGGCCGGGCGTTCCAGGGTTGGCGATCACTGATCAGCCTCTTGATACGGCAGACCGACGATTCTCGGTCGATGTCATGAGCGTGGTCGCAACGGCACGAATACCGGTCGTGGGTAGCGATGACCATCATCGGCCACGCATCCAAAGCGACGACCGCCGGGCTAGGTGCGTTCTCACGGCGCGTCCGACCCGACGAGGTGCATGTCGTGGTCCCCGAGCTTCGCGAAGGCGAACAGGTTCGGTCGCCAGCCGTCGCCGTCGTTGCGGAACGCCAGGATACGAACGTCCAGCGGCTTCATGTTGGGCCGCAGCGCGTCGATCACGCGCGGGTCGGAGATCCACGCCGGCACCCGCTCCGGCCGGAACAGCACCGCCGCGGTCACCTCGGAGACGCCGTTGTCGTGCTTGTCGACGTCCGTGTACTCCAGCACGCGATCCGGGATCAGCGCGTAGCAGACCTGGCTCGCGCGCCAGACGCCCACCGGCGGCGCATCGGTCCCCGCGGGTCCTGCCGCCAGGTTCGGCGGTTCCGGTCCCATGAGATCGGCCGGATCGCGCTTGAACAGATCCTCGTCCGGCCCGGCCACCAGGTAGGCGTCGGCCCGGAAGCCGATGACTTGGTCGACGGGTGGTGGCGGGGCTGGTGCGGGTTGGCCGGGACGCGCCGTCCCGAGGTCCTGCAGCTGAGGCACCACCATCGCAGGAGGCCGGTAGTGCCGCTCCCAATACAGCGGGACCCGCCGCGCGGCGCCCGCATCCAGCAACGCCTGCACGAAAGGAGGCGCCGGCGCATCGGCCGGGCCGTTGCCGAGATAGGCGCCCCGCGTTGCGGCCGAGTAGGGCGGCACACCATCGCCCGTCCGCAGCTGGCTCCCCGGCGTGACCTGCTTACCGCCCTGGTTGCCTAGGCCCTGAAGGGAAATGCAGGTCTGCCGCCCGTTCGGGCCTACCGGGATCAGGCGCGACGCGGCCACGAGCTGGGCGGGCAGGTCGTCCGCCCGTGCGGCGCAGGGCCACATCGACGTCGACACGACGGTCGCCGTACCAACGAGCATCGCTGCACTGGACAAGCACAGCCGGTGACGCGGGCGCACGGCTCGGCGCATGCGGGTCGTGGCCGTCACATCCGCTCGCGAGCGTAGGTAAGCTGCCCGTTGCGCATCGCCAGGACGATCGTCGCCAGGCGCGGCTTGGTGAGCGAGGGCGTGTTGGGAGTCACTGCCGCCCGTATGAACGCCGGCCCTGACATCCAATCGGCCG
Organism: uncultured Acetobacteraceae bacterium; assembly: GCA_964236035.1. Classification (GTDB taxonomy): domain Bacteria; phylum Pseudomonadota; class Alphaproteobacteria; order Acetobacterales; family Acetobacteraceae; genus CAXSFF01. Next base: position 2,038 of record CAXSFF010000327.1, on the reverse strand, counting down.
GATGCTCATCGAACACGATGTCTGCCTCCATGTACTGCCCGCCGTCGAGCGTGGGCTTGAGCTGCACGCCCACGACGTGGTCGGGCGTCTCCGGGAAGCAGACCGAGGTGACGACGCTGAGCGCGTAGGGTTCGACGGTCGGGATCGCGTAATGGGTGTCGAACGGCGGCAGCGGGACGTCGTAGAGACGGCTTGGGAAGCTTGTCGACGAGTAGAGGTACTGCGCCGAGGTATTCGTCTCGTAGCCGAAGCTGCCGTCGAACGGACGCGTTTGATAGACGTCCACGTCGAAGCGGGTGATCCGATGGCTGATCCACTTGCCGAGGCCGTCCGCGACGCGACCGCCGTTCGGCGGCGGACCGTAGCCGGTGGTCTCAGCGTCGATTGTCGCCGGCACTGTGACCTTGGCCAGGATGCCGCGTCGGGCGAGGTCGGCGACGAGCTCGGGAACCGGGTCGGCAGAGGGCGCGGCGTACAGCACGAACAGGTGGTTGAGCGGCGAGGTCGGGCCGATCGACGGGTAGTAGAGCGTCTGGTTGAGCGCGACCCTGACATGGATGCCGACGCCGCCAAGGCCGAGGCAGCGCGGCTTGCCGTCTGGATACTTGGCCTGGATGGCGGCGATCACCTGTGATTCCTGTGACCTGGCGCGCCCGCAGGGTCCAAGGCATAGGAGGGTCGCGATCGCGGCTATGATGGCCGACCGACGGTCCGTTCGACGCTTCCCAAAAATATAGGCGCACACAGACCCACTCGACGAGTGGCTCGAGGCGGTCAATCCGCTGGGCGGGCGCGGCCAACGTGGGGATGGTTCCGGCTGACGATCGCGCGTCCGGGGCCGAGGGCGGTGGATCCTCAATCCGAGCGCCCGGGGCGGTCTTGCGTTCAAGGCGATACCTCCGCGACTCCGCATGGCCGGCCGCGGTGAGGGCGAAAGCCAGCATCTAACACACTATAGTAGATAATAATATATTGCGTAAAGCGCGACAGTGCGCCCATGGACATGCGCGCCCTGGTCGGGAGTAACTTCGCGCGCATCAGACGGGAGCGCGGGCTGACCCAGGAGCAGGTCGAGGAGCGATCGGGCTTCACCCAGCAATACCTGAGCGGCTTGGAGAGGGGTCAGCGCAACCCCACCGTCGTCACGCTCTACGAGATCGCCCAGTCACTCGAGGCCAGCATACTTGACTTGCTGGTCGGGGCAGACGGCAAGCCTCGGCGTGAGTGAGCGCGACCCGAACGCAAGCCCTGGATCGACAACGATGCGTGCAGGACGCGGTTTTACGCTCATCGCATGGGATCATTCGCTCGGCGGTAGTCGGCCCGAGAAGGTGCAAACCTCCAGTCCTTGCTGATGGACCACTTGGCGCACATCGTCGAACCGCCTGCGCCGTGACACGCTATCCCACTCCTGCCGTCGCAGTGCAGCTGCCCAGCACGGGGGCCATCATCGGCCTCGTGGTGCTGGCGCTGCTCACGGTCGGCACCGGCAGGGTGGGCCGCCCGGTCTACGAGGTCCGGCGCGCCCAGAACGCCGGCGATGCCGAACTGGCGCAGGCCGATCAGAACCGGCAGATCACGGTGGCGCAAGCCCGCGCCAAGGCGGAAAGCGCCCATTTTGAGACTGACGCCAAAATCACCTCGTCGGGCAACAGCGCCCGAATCGTAGTGTCAGGAACAACCTATGCCTCCACCGCGATTACCTACTGTCCACACAGAACTCCTAGCCCGCCCGCTGGCGGGTTAGCCAGGTTTAGCTGAATCCCGGCCTTGATATTGCACTGTCTCTCTGAACGCTGGAGTGGCCGTGGTGGGTTCAGCGGAAGTTTTCAGAGGCCGCTGAACCCGAAGTCGGCTGGGCTGACCTCTGACTCGTCTGCCAGCGAGGCGACGCGGTTGGCTGCGCGCATACTGGCCTGGTAGCGGAGGAACGCCGGCCTATCGCCAACATAGAGGCAGTGGCAAACGACCGGGTCACCGTAGAGATACATGACCGGTGCGCTGTTGGCTTGCCGCACGACCCGGTTGGGCAGCCTGT
>CAXSFF010000326.1:0-4992 GCA_964236035.1 uncultured Acetobacteraceae bacterium | reverse complement strand
CTGGCCGGGCTGCCGGAGGCGGGGGCCGACATCATCGAGCTGGGCATGCCGTTCACCGACCCGATGGCGGACGGGCCGAGCATCCAGGCGGCCGGGCTGCGCGCGCTGGCCGCGGGGGCAACGGTGGTGCGCACGCTGGCGATGGTGGCGGCGTTCCGCCAGGCCGACGCGGCGACGCCGATCGTGCTGATGGGCTACCTGAACCCCGTGCTGTCGTACGGGCCGGCGCGGTTCTGCGCCGACGCCGCCGCCGCCGGGGTGGACGGGCTGATCCTGGTCGACCTGCCGACCGAGGAGGCCGACTGGCTCGCCGCCGACGCCGCCACGCACGCGATCGACATCATCCGCTTGGTGGCGCCGACCACGGATGCCGATCGCCTGCCGCATGTGCTCGCGGGCAGTTCCGGCTTCGTCTACTACGTCAGCATCGCCGGCATCACGGGCGCTGCGGGCGCCACCGCCGAGAGCCTGGCCGCCGCGATCCCCCGCATCCGCGCCGCCACGGACCTGCCGGTCGCGATCGGCTTCGGCATCCGCACCCCGGCGCAGGCCGCGGCCGCCGTGGGCGTGGCGGATGCCGTGGTGGTCGGCACGGCGCTGATCGACACCCTCGCCGCCAGCCTGGTCGACGGCCGCGCCGGCCCCGACACGGTGCGCCGCGTGCTCGACCAGGTCCGCGGCCTCGCCGAGGGCGTGCGTGGCGTGAAGGTGGCCGCGTGATCGTCAACCGTCCTCCCCCCTCCCCTTGCGGGAGGGGCCGGGGGAGGGGTTCGGCACGCGACATGTGTGCGTCCCCACCCCTCCTCCCAGCCTCCTCCCGCAAGGGGAGGAGGAGCTATGCCTCGCGTGGGGCATGAGCTGGCTCACCGAGGTCATCCGGCCGCGGTTCCGCAGCCTGCTCGGCCAGCGCGAGGTGCCGGACAACCTCTGGCGGCAATGCCCGGCGTGCCAGCAGATGATCTTCCACAAGGACCTCGAACGCACCCTCAAGGTCTGCACCCATTGCGGCCACCACCTGCGCTGCACGGCGGCCGAGCGGCTGGAATGGACGCTCGACGCCGGGTTCACCCGCATCGAGTTGCCGAAGGCGCCCGCCGACCCGCTGCGGTTTCGCGACCAGAAGCGCTATGCCGACCGCCTGCGCGAGGCCCGCGAGAAGACGGGGATGGAGGACGCCATCGCCGTCGCCCACGGCAGCATCGGCGGCCACCCGGCGGTGGTGGCGGCGATGGCGTTCGACTTCATGGCCGGCTCGATGGGGGCCGCCGTCGGCGAGGGCATCGTCGCCGCCGCCCGCCTGGCCGTGCTGCAGCAGGCAGCGCTGGTGATCTTCACGGCGTCCGGCGGCGCCCGCATGCAGGAGGGCGCCATCAGCCTGATGCAGATGCCGCGCACCACCATCGCGACCCAGATGGTGAAGGAGGCCGGGCTGCCGTTCATCGCCGTGCTGACCGACCCGACCACGGGCGGCGTCACCGCCAGCTTCGCCATGCTGGGCGACATCCAGATCGCCGAACCCGGCGCGCTGATCGGCTTCGCCGGCGCCCGCGTGATCGAGCAGACGGTGCGCGAAACCCTCCCCGACGGCTTCCAGCGCGCCGAGTACCTGCACGAGCACGGCATCGTCGACATGGTCGTCCCCCGTGGCGAGATGGCGGAGACGCTTGGGCGCGTGCTCGGCCTGCTGCGCCCCGTGAAGGCGGACCTGGCGGCGTAACGCCCCCGCATGAGCCGCATCGACCCCATCATCGCCCGGCTGCACAGCCTGCACCCGCGGCTGATCGACCTCACGCTGGACCGCCTGCACCGCCTGCTGGAACAGCTCGGGCATCCGGAGCGCCGCCTGCCGCCGGTGATCCACGTTGCCGGCACCAACGGCAAGGGCAGCACCTGCGCCTTCTTGCGCGCCGTGGCGGAGGCGGCGGACATGCGGGTGCACGTCTACACTTCGCCGCATCTGGTGCGGTTCAACGAACGGTTTCGGGTGGCGGGGCGCCTGGTGGACGACGACGCGCTCGCCGCCGTGTTCGAGCGGATCGAGCGGGTGAACGCCGGCGCCCCGATCACCGTGTTCGAGGTGATCACCGCCGCCGCCTTCGTGCTGTTTGCCGAGACCCCAGCCGATCTCTGCGTGCTGGAGGTGGGCTTGGGCGGGCGCGGCGACGCCACCAACGTGATCGTGCCGCGCGTGTGCGCCATCACCTCGATCTCGCTCGACCACCGCGAGATGCTGGGCGACACCCTGGCGCTGATCGCGGCGGAGAAGGCCGGCATCATGAAGCCGGGCGTGCCGACGGTGACGGGGTTGCAACCGCCCGACGCGCTGGCGGCGTTGCGGCGGGCCGGCCCGTTGCTGGAACGCGGGCGCGACTGGGCGATCGAGCCGGACGGCGATGGCTGGCGCTACGAGGACGCGGCGGGCTGGCTGTCGCTGCCGCCGCCAGGGCTGCCGGGCGCGCACCAGGTCGACAATGCCGGCATCGCGGTGGCGGCGCTGCGGGCGGGCTGGTTCGGGGTGCCAGAGGCGGCGTTCGCCGAGTTGGCGGGGGCGGAGTGGCCGGCACGGTTGCAGCCCTTGACCGGCGCTGTCGCGCGGCTGGCGCCGGACCACACGGTGCTGCTCGACGGCGGCCACAATCCCGGTGGCGGCGAGGCGTTGGCGGCGTACCTGGCGGTGGTGGGGCCGGCGCACGTTGTCGTCGGCATGAAACAGTCCAAGGACGCGGCCGAGTTCCTGCGCCCGCTGCTGCCGCACGCTGCGACCCTGTGGGCGGTGGCGGAACCCGGCCAGCACCAGGCGCTGGCGGTGGACGCCATCATCGCTGCCTCGGGCGGGATTGCACACGCCGGCCCGACGGTGGCCGAGGCGCTGCGGGCGCTGCCGCGAGAGCCGGCGCTGGTGCTGATCTGCGGCAGCCTCTACCTGGCCGGCGAGGTGCTCAAGCTGGACGGCACGCTGCCTGCTTGATCCTTCTCCCCTCCCCTTGCGGGAGGGGCTGGGGGAGGGGTGCCGCGGCGAATGCGTGTTGTGGCCACCCCTCCTCCCGGCCTCCTCCCGCAAGGGGAGGAGGAGCAGCTCAAGCAACGCTCACGGCGCCGGGCACGCAGCCGGAGGCACCGCGTCCTGGGCGAAATGCAGCAGGCACTCCGCGAACTCCGGCGCGAACTCCGGCATCTCGCCGCCATAATGGCCGCTAAACCCCGACGGACGGTCGATCACCAGCACCGCCGCCAGCTTGGCGCGCAACCCATCGATCAGCCGCACCCGCATATCGGCGTCGCCCATGAACGGGTCGCGGGCGAACTGCACGAACGCCAGCCGGGTCGGCCCTGGCTCTGCCTCCGCCACCAGCCGGCGCAGGTCGTCGTCTTGCGCCAGCAGATTGGCGCTGCCGCCGGAGCCGTGCGCCGCCGGCGCCACCGCCACCACCACATCCGCCAGCCCCGCCGTGTCGAGCATCTGCAGGCTGGTCCAGGCGCCGCGGGACTGCCCCCCCACCACCACCCGGCGATAACCGGATTGCCGCAACGCTGCCAGCTCGTCGCGCAGCCAGCCCGCCGCGCGCTCCGGACGGTCGACGCCGGGCCGCCGGTCGAACCGCACCACGTCGAACCCGGCGTTGTTGAACGCGCGCACGTGCCCCTGCGGCTGCAGCCCGGCAAGGTCACGGTCGGAGCCGGCGAACCCGTGCAGCCAGACGTACACCCCCGCCGCCGCACCCGGCCCGTGCCACAGGTATCGCGGATCAGGCAGGAAATCATAGTTGATCGACGACAGCAGCGGACCCGGCGGCGGCGCGGCCCGCTGCTCGCGCCCGGGCCACACCACGTCGAGGTTCTCGGCATACAGCCGGCAATCCGCGCCGGCGAACCGTCGGCAGGTCGCCAGCGCCTGCGCGCGCGAGTCCTCCAGCGTCTTTTCGGCCGCCCAGCCGATGTGGCCGTCGCCGGTGATCGCCACCGCCCGCGGCAGGTTGGCGAGCAGCCAGTCGGCATACACCGCCTGCCCCGCCGCACCGAGGCCAGGCACGGCCTTGGCGTCCAGCACAGCCTGCGCCGCGCCGGGCCGAACCACTACCGCAACAAGCCACGCCGCCATCACCCATAGCCGCATCCCTGCCTCCGCTTGCCGGGTCGGCGCATCGGGTTTATGCGCGATAGACCCCGTCTGGAGCGAGTGTCTGCCATGCCCGTGCGCGAAGTGAAAAAGGTCGTGCTCGCCTATTCCGGCGGGCTCGACACCAGCGTCATCCTGCGCTGGCTGCAGACGACTTACGGCTGCGAGGTCGTCACCTTCACCGCCGACCTGGGCCAGGGCGAGGAGCTGGAGCCGGCGCGGCGCAAGGCGGAGCTGCTCGGCATCAAGCAGATCTTCGTCGACGACCTGCGCGAGACCTTCGTCAAGGACTTCGTGTTCCCGATGTTCCGCGCCAACACGGTGTACGAGGGGCAATACCTGCTGGGCACCTCGATCGCGCGGCCGCTGATCGCCCAGCGGCAGATCGAGATCGCCGAGGCCGTGGGCGCCGACGCCGTCGCCCATGGTGCCACGGGCAAGGGCAACGACCAGGTTCGCTTCGAAGTCGCCTACTACGCGCTGAAGCCGGACATCAAGGTGATCGCGCCGTGGCGGGAATGGGACCTGACCAGCCGCACCAAGCTGCTGGAGTTCGCCGAGATGAACCAGATCCCCGTCACCCTGGACAAGCGCGGCGAGGCGCCGTTCAGCGTCGACGCCAACCTGCTGCACTCCAGCTCCGAGGGCAAGCTGCTGGAAGACCCGGCGGTCGAGGCCGACGAGAGCGTCTACCAGCGCACCATCCGCCCGGAGGACGCGCCCGACGCCGCCACGGTGATCAGCATGGACTTCCACGACGGCGACCCCATCGCGATCGACGGCCTCACCCTGTCGCCCGCCGCGCTGCTGACCCGGCTGAACGAGCTGGGCCGCGCCAACGGCATCGGCCGGCTGGACCTGGTGGAGAACCGCTT
>CAXSFF010000325.1:0-5000 GCA_964236035.1 uncultured Acetobacteraceae bacterium | reverse complement strand
GAGGCGGTGGTGGAGTTTGAGGCCCAGTGCTTGAAGGCGGGGTTTTAACCTTGCTTGCTTGACCGGTCGTGCTCAAAAGCCGCTGGCGTCATTCAGGATCAACCCGCGCCACTTCATCGCAGGACCAGGCACCTGTTTCTCGCCCGTTATCAGGGAAAGCCGCCTTCCACGAAGGAAGCGACATCCCTGACACTCTGGCTGTCCAGGAGAGATGGGAATAACCTGGGCATCGGCGGCTGCGGGTTTCTGATCCACGCATCCGCCTGCGCCAGATCCATGCGTCTGGCCAGATGCTGGAGGCTGTGGCCGGACACGGCGCTGCCATCCGCTCCGTGGCATGACACGCAGATCCCTGCGTAGATTCGCCGTCCATGGTTGACGTCGCCTTGCTCAGCGACGCCGACGCTGTCGGATGGAGGCTTCGTTGCCGTCGCATCGACCAGGGAGTCGCGCGCCTGGCGTCCCGTGGTGCCGGCGGCGGGTCGCTTCGCGTCGTCGATGTCCGCGAGCGGCAAGCCTGCGGCGGGATCGCGTGGTTCGCCTGCAATCCCCATGACGACCACGGTCGGCACTCCGAGCGCGCCGAAGGTCGAACGTGAGATGTTGCCCGATGCGAAGGCGACATACTGCCGCCCGGCTAGCTGGTAGGTGATCATCCCGCCGGCCAGTGCCCCGCCGGTGGCCATCTTCCGGACAAGGGCGCCTGACCCGCCATCGAGAACCAAGAGGTTGCCCGCGTTGTCGCCGGTGAAGACCAGGCCTCCCGCGGTCGAGGTGACGCCGGCGAGCACGGGGGCGTCGGCGTGGTAGCGCCATCGCGTCGCGCCCGTGTCGGCGTCCACTGACGTGACCCATCCAGTCGGCGTACCTATGCGCTCCATGGCACCGCCGGAAAAGGAGCCGCCGTTGAGGTACTTGTTGATCTGATACCGGACGCGGACAGGCAGCGTCGCGAACACGTCCTGCACCAGCGCCACGCCGAACTCCGGCAGCGGGATGTGCTTCAGCCTGTTGAGGAACTGGAAATGCGGCGGCCTCGCCGTCCCGCACCAGTCGACCGTTCCGACCACCAGGGCGTTGTTGGTCCGATCAAAGCTCGGGCCGTTCCACTCCGCGCCTCCGAGGTCGCCCGGGCAGACCGTGGTGCCCGCCTCGGTCGGGATCGCACCCTCGTTCCTGATCGTGGTCACGGGCGTCCTGAACAGCAGGCGCCGGGTCTCGCGGTCGATCGCCTGGAGGTAGCCGTCCTTGCCTGCGAAGGCGACGCGAGGGTGGCCCTGACGGTCGGCGTACAGCACGGGCGCGGCGCTCAGGTCGTAGTCCAGGCCGTCGTTCGGCGTGGCCTGGTACCACCACTTCAGCGCGCCCGTGCGGGCGTCGAGCGCCACGATGGAGTTCGTGAACAGGTTGCTGCCCGGGCGGTAGGCGGGGGCGAAATCCGGGGCGGGATTGCCCACGGGGATCAGCACCTCCCCGGCGGCGGGGTCGAGCGTGTAGGACGTCCACATGCCGCCGCCGCCGGTCCAGGCCAGGCTGCCCGCACTCCACGTGTCGGCGCCGGTCTCGTTCGCGACGGGAATGGTGTTGAAGCGCCAGACCTCGCGGCCGGTCGTGGCGTCGAAGGCCATCATGCGCCCCCTGACGCCCCAGTCGCTGCCGGCGATGCCTGCGAACACCAGGCCATTCCAGGCGATCGGCGCGGACGAGACGAACTCGCCGAGGTGCGGGTTGCCGAGCACCGTCTTCCAGACGAGCGCGCCGGTGCCGGCATCCAGCGCGAGCAGGCGCCCGTCGGCGGTCCCGCGATAGACGCGCCCCGCGAGCACGGCCACGCCCCGGTTCGGCGGGTACACCTCCTGGTCCTCCGGGACGTAGGTGTGGCGCCAGCGGACCGAGCACGTCCTGGGATCGAGGGCGATCGTGTCGTGGGTGGTCGTCAGGTACATCGTCTCGCCAACGACCACGAGGCCGGTCTCGAACGGCCCCGGGTCGCCGAGCGGCACGCGACAGACCTCCGCCAGATCGGGGAGAGTGTCCCGGTTGATCCGGGCCAGGGGGGAGAAGCGCTGCCCGTCGAGGCCGTCGTTGTAGCTGGGCCATGGCTCGTCAGGCGAGATGGCCGCCGGATCGGTCGGGGGAGCGGCAAGGCCCGGGCAGGGTCGTAACTGGACGCCCAATGCAACAATCACGATCCCCATGATGGAGCGGCCGTAGCACCAAGGATCAACACGCATGGCAGCACTCCGCCCTGGGTCGCACGCTAGGTTGCCGCTGTCCCGTCGAACTCGATACATCGAGTCAGTTAGAAACTGTCTAAAATCTCCGTAACCTATGTTACTCTATGATCAAGATTTGTTGTTGATCGGTATAGAGATAAGGAAGATTGCAATTCGGATGACAAGGCCAGCAGCTTTCCAAATCATACGTCTTCAGGCCTTCAATTAGGCTGTTGCTCTGCCTGGCGAGCGAGTGTATGTCTCAACACAAGCGCGAGCAACTGCATGTTGCACACGCAATAGTTGCATGAACGTGGTTCAAGACGCCTCTAGGAGTGATTCGAAAGCCGCAATTCTTGTGTCGGTGTGCTGAGCTATGACGTCAAGTTTCGACGCTTTGCTGAAAAACTAACCTTAGTACTGATCCAGGCTCTGTCGTTACTTGACTCGATGAAATTGTTTGCCTTTATAGTACAGGAAGGACGGGAGAGTGGCGACAATTGGAGGGAAGCTGGCCGCGCGTCGTGGCATCGGCTCCGGGTTTGACTTTCTGCGTCTGACGCTTGCAGTCGGTATCGTTGCCTGGCACACAGATGCGTTGATATCCGGGGATGGAACATTTGACCACCAGTGGCTTATATGGTTCCCTGGTTACGCAATACTCACTATGTTCTTTGCACTCAGCGGCTTCCTGATCGCCGGAAGCGCCGAACGGCTGAGCCTTGGCAATTTCCTGGTGAACCGCGCGCTGAGAATCATCCCGGCCCTGACGGTGGAAGTGGCGTTCTCCGCCTTCTGCCTGGGTCCTGCCTTCAGCACCCTGCCATGGCGTGACTACATCTCGGATGCGCTGACCTGGCACTACCTTACCAATGTCGCAGGGCTGATAAACTACCGTCTGCCCCAGGTGTTCCTGCAGCACCCGACACCCTTCATCAATCTCTCGCTCTGGACCGTTCCCTACGAGTATGCCTGCTACGCCGTCATGTCGGTGCTCATGGTGCTGGGACTCCTGAGGCGGCCGATGGTCCTCGCCGCCGGAGCGGCAGCCATCGTCGTCGTGGGACTGGCTGCGACGTCTCTCGGCATCCCCGAACATGGCAGCGGCCTGCTTGGCAGAGTCATCAACCACGTCATCAACCACGTCTTCCTGGAAGACCAGTCGCGGCTGTTCGTCGGCTTCCTGTTGGGAGTCCTGCTCTTCGTGGTGCGAGACAGGGTGCCGTATAGCCACTGTCTGGCCGGTGCTTCAGTCGTCGCCTGTCTGGCTCTGGCGTTCGTCGGGCCAGCAGATCGGATCGGCTATCCTGTCATCAACATGATTGCTGCTCCTGCGCTTGTATACCTTACAGGCTACATTGGCGTCTCGAACATCCCGGCCCTGCCGCTCTATCAGCGAGGCGACTACTCGTACGGCATCTATCTGTACGGATTTCCCATCCAGCAGATCATATTTGACCTGATCCCGGTGCAAAATTCCCTGCTCCAGTTCCTGTTGGCGGTCCCTGCGATCAGCGTGTTTGCGGCACTGTCCTGGCATTGCATCGAGAAGCCGATCCTGAGGATGCGCCGCCGCTTCTCGTTCACGAGCAGGATGCGGTTGGCGGAGACGACGGGAGGTTCCGCCATAGGTTCGATCAGTAACGTCACCGAACAGATAACCTGAAGATACCTCAGGACCACATCATACCAACGACCGGATGCGATGAGTGGTTCAGTAAGCAAGGCCAGGAGTTCTGCTCCCATGCCTGGAAGCGGGAACCCCGCCAAAGGCTCGCCTTTGGAAACCGATACTTAAATGAAGCCGGTCCAGGGGCGGCTCGCCTCTGGCGGGTCTGGGCAGAGCCCAGCCTTGCTTCCTGACAGGTCGATGCATGAGGCCGCTGGTACAAGCAGTGAACTCCAAAGGCGAGCCTTTGGCGGATGAGGCAGAGCCTCAACCTTGCTTGTCTCGCTGCCCGCCCCCAGGCGCCGCCGGCGTCACCCTTTCGCGTGCGAGCAGCGCCTGCTTGCGCTCCACACCCCAGCGATAGCCCGAGAGAGCGCCGTTGGTCCTGATGACGCGGTGGCACGGGATCGCGACCGCGAGCGCATTGGCCGCGCAGGCGGCGGCGACCGCGCGCACCGCCGCGGGACAGCCAATGCGCCCGGCGACCTCTGCGTAGCTGGCCGTGGTGCCGGCCGGGATGTCTCGCAGGGCCTGCCACACGCGGTGTTGGAACGCGGTGCCGCGCACGTCCAGCGGCAGGTTCAGACCGAGACCCGGCGCCTCGACCAGGCCCACAACCCGGGCGACCACCCGCTCGAACTCCGCATCGCCGCCGAACAGCCCGGCCCGCGGGAAGCGGTCCTGAAGGTCGCGCACGAGCGCGTCCGGATCGTCGCCGAACAGGATGGCGCACACGCCCTTCGCGGTCATGCCAACCAGAATTGAACCAAGCGAGCACTCGCCCACGGCAAAGCGTATCTCCGTGCCGGCGCCCCCGGTTCGCCAGGCGCGTGGCGTCATGCCCAGCACGCCGTCCGCTTTCTCGTAGAAGCGGCTGCCGGAACCGAAGCCTGCGTCGTAGATCGCCTCCGTCACCGTGCCGCGTGCCTTCAGCTCGTTCCGGACGCGCCCGGCCCGGTGCCCCGCGGCGTAGCCTCCGGGCGTCAGACCCGTGACTGCCTTGAAGACCCGATGAAAATGGAACGCGCTGAGACCCGAGGCCGCGGCCAGCTCCGCCAGGGCCGGCGTCTGGTCCGCATCCTCGATCAGCCGGCAGGCGCGGGCCACCATGGCGG
>CAXSFF010000324.1:0-5006 GCA_964236035.1 uncultured Acetobacteraceae bacterium | reverse complement strand
TGACCAGGATGTGAAGCTCAACCGGGCGCTGTGGCTCCTGGGGGAGCGCATGGCGGCCCTCAAGGGTGCCGCCTAGCGGCAGGGCAGGGGCGGGGAGCGATCCCCGCCCTTCCTCTTTTGCGGCCTCGCGCTGCTGCTGCTCGGGAGATGGGCATGATCCCTTAGCACCTTCCTGTTCCTGTCGCCTGGGGGGTCCTGCGTGCGGGCCTGGCCCATCCTGGCCTTGCTCGTTGCCGCGCGCCGCCTGGGCCGGCATGGTTCGCACCCATGACGATGACGCCCACCCGGTTCCGCGAGTGCCTGGACGACATAGGATGGTCGCTGCGGAAGCTGGCGCGTCGGCTCCGCTGCGATGACGGGACGGTGCGGCAGTTCGGGACGGGCCGGCGGCCGATCCCTGCCAACCTGGCGGCCTGGTTGGAAAGCCTGGCTGCGGCACACCGCACGCTGTCGGCCGAACTGCGCGAAGTCGCCCGGACGATGGAGTGCGATCAGGGGAAGTATGCGCGCAACCCGCGTGGCGCACGCCCGATCACGGACGGGGAGGCGACGTTGCTGCGGGCCGTGGCTACGGCACACGCGGGGGCGCTGCTGCCGGCTGGATGGGAAACGGGACGGATGGGAAAGGAAGGGGAGGAAGCAGGCCCGGCATCCGGTCACGCCGGGGAAACGCGACGCATTAAAACTTAAGCGCCAAGGCACTCATGCATATTAAAGTATATGTGCAATAGCACATATGTTGCATAATTTATTGATTTAATTGTTGCTTTTAATTGGGTGCTCTGCTATATCTGGTGAACCGCGGCGGCCCTGTCGCGGCAACACCGGAGGGATATGCCCCCATGCAACAAACCTATGTCGTCTATTGGCGCGAAGCCAACCGCCAACTTTTCGGCTTTCGGCAGAACGTCACTGCTCCCTCGCCCCGCGCTGCACGCGAGATGTTCCGGTCAAAGGGGCGCCATAGGCGTTTCGTCCTGGGCGTGAAGGGGCTGGCCCCCTGCGGGCGCCGCTGCTCGCATCGGGGGCGCTGGCTGGGCTAACGCCGGCAGGGTCCGGGGCTGGCATCATGCCAGCCCTGGTTCTTCTTTTACGCGCAAAACTTTACGGGTGCATAATCCTGCGGTTGTGTACATATCAGGTATGCCCCACTCGGTCACAACCTGGGCCTTGTTCCTGCCCCATGCAGATCAAGTGCCCGCGCACGGGGGCGGCGCATGGCGCATGACCATTGAGCCACGGGCAGATTTTGAAGGGTTTACGTGGCGCGTTGAACATAGCTGCGGCAGTCGGGGTGTGCGGACAGGCAGCGTCAGCAACCTGCATTTTGCCAAGGCTCATGCTGAGCTGGCCGCCGCCGGGTTAGAGGTAAAGGCCCTGGCAAGTGTCGGGGCCGGCAAAGGCACGGAAGGGCACGATCCGAACCACGCTTGATGTTCTTATAATGTTCCCGGCGTAAGTCCACCATCCGCGCACCTTCGTTGGAGTGCCGATGCACCCGCCTGATTTTCGCCTCGACCATCGCCTGTCGGACTGGCCTGCCTGCTGCCTGGAGCTGCGCTGCCCCTGCTCGCCCCGGCTTACAGTTCTTCCGATCCGGCTGTTGATTGAGCGGCATGGGGATCGCCCGTTCCGGGGCGTGCTGGCCCGCCTGCAATGCTCTGCGTGCAAGGGACGGCCGGCGCCGGTGTATCTTGTTGCCGGGCATAATCGAACGTTCATGTATGGCCCTCCGGCAGAGTGGGCGTTGGAGCTGGTGCCTGCGCCGTCGTCCGGCAGGACGGGGCTGCCGTTGCCGGAACCGTCCAGTAATTGACCCCTTTAGCCGACCGGCTTTGGAGCAAATGCCATGAACGCCCCCGTCACATCCGAGCCGATTACGTTGCGCCAGCAGGTCAATGCCCTGCCGGCCTATGTGCTTGCGGCTTGGCGGAGCCGCTATGTCCCGGTTGACGGCGTTGACCTGGAAGCTCGCGCGATGCTCAACCAGGAAGCTGCCACTGTTCGCGCCAATGGCGTCCAGCCGGACGCACTGGCGGTCTGGATGCGGCTTGCTGACCAGGTGGTGCGGGTGGGATCGCCCTCCCCGGAGCTTATTGCCGCCGCTGCACTCGCCGGACTTGCGGCCGGGGTGCGGCCACAAGGCTTCAACATGCCAGCCGCCAAGAAGCCGGACACCATAGAGGCAGACTAGGCGCCGCTCATGGTTGGCTTGTTGACATGACGCCCGAATGTCCGCATAATGCGGACACAGCAAGGGGATCAGCCCCGGCCGGATCGAGAGGAAAACCCCGGTGAGCACTACGATGGCCGACTACCCCGAACGCCTGAACCTTGCGGAGCAAGTCGCCCGCATCGAGCGTTCGCAAGAGGAAACCCGCAAGTTCGTGGCCGAGCAGCACAAGCTGATGGCCGAGCAAAGCAAGCTGCTGGCTGAGGCCGGCAACCTCCGGGTCAGCCGCTTCGTCACTCCGACTGCCGCAATCGTCGCGGCCCTTGCTGCCTTGACTGCTGCCACTCCGGTGCTGGTCCGCTGGCTTGGCGGGGGGGGATGAATCCTAACCGCCTCCGCGAATGCCTCGCCCTGCTGCGCTGGTCGCAGCGGGGCCTTGCGGATGCCCTGGCGATGGATGAACGGCAGGTGCGCCGCTGGGCGACGGGCGCAGCCGTCATCCCCGAACAGGTCGCCGCATGGCTGGAACGCCGTGCCGCGGCTATGGCGGCCGATCCGCCACCTGTCCGCCAGGCAGCCTAGAAACCCTCGTTTTTCGTCCGTATGCGGGGGAGACCGGCGCCCAAAGCTGGGGTCTGGGGAGCGAGATTGACCGGAGCGAGCACCCTAGCAACCCCCTTGCTTGCGCGAAGGATCGTCACTTGAAGGGCGGAGACGCCGCTTGGCGGCTCCGTTGTCATTTTCCAGGGTCGTCTTCAGCGGTGAGCATTGATTTTACACGCTTCGCCCTGTCACACTCGACTGCAATCTTGGTCAAAGTGGACTGCAACAAGCCGCATCTTGCCAGAGCCAGCTTCAGCACGTCGCAAGCGAAAGCCGCTTGCTCAGCTCACGCCTGGAGACTGGGCACGAACAAGACATCCGTGGCCTGCGAAGCGGGCCGTCACGCAATGCCGGATGAGAGCAGGTATGCGGAGCATAGACAAGGTGACCGTCAGAATGACAGCTTGGGGGCGCAGTGGGAGGGTGCCAACAAGCCATCACCTATTCGGTCGTATATGGAGCAGCCTGGACATTCGATGACCATGACCCAAACCGAGGCGGCAGCTTGTTGGGAGGCGAATGCAGAGACCTGGACGCGCCACGCGCGGGCCGGGCTCGACGTGTACCGTGACCGGGTGAATACGCCCGCCTTCCTCGCCATGCTGCCGCCCATCGCTGGGCTGCACGGCATTGATATTGGCTGCGGGGAGGGCGGCAACACGCGCGAGCTTGCCCGGCGTGGCGCATGCATGACCGCACTCGATATGTCGCCCACCTTCCTGCGGCACGCGCGCGAGGCGGAGGCGGCGGACCCGCTCGGCATTCAGTATGTCCATGCCGACGCGGCGTGCGTGCCCTTCACCGGCGAGGCGTTCGACTTCGCCACCGCCTTTATGTCGCTGATGGACATGCCGGACCACGCGGCGGCCCTGGCCGAAGCCTGCCGGGTGCTGCGGCCGGGTGGCTTCCTGCAGTTCTCCATCCTGCACCCGTGCTTCGTGCCGCCGCATCGGCGCGTGCTGCGCGAGGCGGCGGCCGACGGCACGATGGTGGTGCGCGCGATCGAGGTAGGCGGCTACTTTGATGTGATTGACGGCCGGGTGGACCGGTGGTGGTTCGGCGCCGCGTCGAAGGACGAGCGTGCCCGTGTCCCTCCGTTTCAGGAGCCCCGCTTCCACCGGACTCTGAGCGCCTGGCTCAACCTGGTCACAGCGAACGGCTTCGTGCTGGAGCGGTTGGGCGAGCCGTGTGCCGACGAGGCAACGGCGGCAGCAGTGCCCGCCGTCGCCGATACGCGGGTGGCGCCGCTCTTCCTGCATGTGCGTGGCCGCAAGCCGGCGGTCGAGGAGCTGCGCCGTTGAAGTCGTCTTTGCCACGTTGCTGAAGCCGACTTTGGAAACTGACATCCGTCGCCGCTCTTGGGCGGCGATAGAGCCTGGTCCCGAAGGGACGCGCCCGAAACTCCGCTTGGTTGGCTGAGCAAAACTTACTCCGCGGCAGGTGGTGGCCCGGCCCGGAGAGGAATGCCCATTCGCCCAGCAATCCGTCAAAAGGGAACCCTTTCGAGCGGTCGTGCCCCGCGCCGTAAGAGGTTGATCTACATAGGGCTTGTATCGCTCAAAAGGGTCGCTCATAACTAGTCGATGTTGATCGGCTATGCCCGCGTGTCCACGGATGACCAGTCCCTTGCCTTGCAGCTCGACGCCCTGCAGGTGGCCGGCTGCGGCGATGTGTTCCAGGATACGGCTTCCGGGGCCTCCACTTCCCGTAAGGGCCTGGGTGACGCTGTGACGCGCTGTGGGGCAGGGGACGTGCTGACGGTGTGGAAGCTGGACCGGCTCGGTCGGTCGCTGCTCGACCTGGTTGGACTGGTGGAAGAGCTGAAAGCGCGCGGGGTCGGCCTCAAGGTGCTGACCGGCGCGGGGGCGTCCATCGACACGACGAAGCCGGAAGGGCGTTTGTTCTTCGCCATGTTCGCGGCGATGGCGGAATTCGAGCGCGAACTGATCCGGGAGCGGACCCGCGCTGGCATGACCGCCGCCAAAAAGCGGGGGCGGCATGTCGGCCGGCCGCGCAAGCTGACGGCTGAACGCCTGGCCCATGCGCGGGAGCTGATAGAGGACGGCCGGGAGCGGGCGGACGTGGCGGGGCTGCTCGGGGTGGGCACGTCCACGCTGCGGCGGGCTATGAAGCAAGCAGAGGGGGGATGATGATTTTGGTTGAGCTACCGCTTCCGCCCGATCTGGTGAAGGGGCTGGAGGACAGCTTCTATCAAGGTCCAATGCTTAAC
>CAXSFF010000323.1:0-5012 GCA_964236035.1 uncultured Acetobacteraceae bacterium | reverse complement strand
CTGTCGCGTGTCCGAGATCGTGAGAACCCGCTCGCTGTGGCCCTGCCAGGCCCGGCTTTGCGCCTTAGATCGTGATAAACCAGCCTCAAGATCGCGATAGAAAGTCTCCCGGATCGCAATAGTGACTGACGTCACTCCAGCCCAGAACGCTGCTCCCAACTCGTATGACCAGCACCTTGGCGGGTCGGCCACCTCTGCAAACGGTCGTTTGCAAATCCTTTGTGATTTTGTAAAAAAGGCCTGGCAGGAGGCTCAACGCCCATGACCGCACCGAAGACAAGGAAATCCGCCGCTCCGGGTCGCCTGATCGGCTACGCCCGGGTCTCGACCGAAGAACAGGGCACCGACCCGCAGCGCGACGAGTTGCGCGCCGCTGGCTGCGCGGCGATCCTCGAGGAGCATGCCTCCGGTTCTGACCGCGGCCGGCCCGTGCTGGCGCGACTGTTGCGCGAGATTCAACCCGGCGAGACCTTGACCGTGGTCCGGCTTGATCGCCTCGCCCGCTCCGTCAGCCACCTGCTTGCGGTGATCGAGCAGCTTGAGGCCAGAGGGGCGCATTTCCGCAGCCTGCGCGATCCGATCGACACCAGCACGCCGCAAGGCATGTTCTCGCTGCAGGTGTTGGGCGCCGTTGCCCAGCTTGAACGGGCCCTGATCGCCGAGCGCACCAAGGCCGGCTTGGGTGCCGCGCGCAGCCGCGGCCGCGTCGGCGGCAACCCCGGACTGCGTGCTCGCGATCCAGAGGCGATCCGCAAGGTGCGCGCCAGCCGCGACGCCGCGCACCTGGAGGGCGTGCTTGGACAGCTGGACTCGTGGCTGCCCACCGTACGGCGAATGCGACCAGCGCAGCCTTGGGGTGACGTCGTCCGCATTCTGAACCGGGGGGACGCAGCAATTTGGACGGCCGAGCGGCTCCGCCGCACCGTACGGCGGCTGGTAGCGGAGGGGATCATAGAGTCGAAATTGTTGAACCCCGCGCGGCGACAGCATGGAGACGACCGGCTGATCCGGCTGGTTGCCGGCATCAAGGCGGCGGCACCTGATCGCACGCTGCAACAGATCGCCGCCCAGCTCGAGGCCATGCGCGAACGCACGCCCCGCGGCGGCACGCGATGGCACCCGTCCTCGGTCAAGCATCTGCTGGTTCAGGGGGCGCGCCTCGGTTTGGCTGGGACCGCATCCGCGCGGGTTTCGCCCGAAGTTTGGGCGTAGCGCCGTAACGCTTATGCGGCGCTCTCCACTGCGGCGATCGCCGCCTGAAGCACCTCGCCTGCTGGACGTTCCGCAACTGCAGCCCAGGATTGAAGCAACTGTCGCCCATCTGCCGTCAGCCACCTCATGAACGACGATGCGGTTGTGAGGGCAGTGGTAGAATTGGGTCCCTGCCCGCGGCGCGGTCCGCTTTCGGCTTCAAGGCTCCCCAGAAAGCCGGCAACCACGGCAAGAACGCCATAGGCCGCGTGTTGCGGCAACGCAGCTGGCGTAACCGGCACATAAAACAACGAAAACGTCCGCCCGGCCTTCAGCTCAGGCAGTTCAATCCGCGGTTCGAATTTTATTCCCGTGACCACGATGATACCGCGTGCCAGACCGCCAACGGCAGCAACCAAGCTCGTGGCGGAGCCCGCAAGCCCCCACGATCCGCCGGGTGCGGAACCCGCGAGCGCTCCTTGCACGTCGCTTTGGAAATTTGCGACCAGCTGGGTGAGCGGAGGGGTGATCCGTACACCGAAGGCTCCGGTGCCCTCGTTATCCAGGCTTGCTCGCGCGCGGTGCACCGCCGGATCGACCAGCCTGCCGCAGGCGTTGCAGGCCAACCTCAAAAGCCCGTCGGCCCATTGGAAACGGCACCTTGCCTCTGCCGTGCAGCGGCGGCACGTGTCCTCCAGCGGGATCCTGTGGTCAGGGCAAAGCACACAGCAGCCCAGGCGCCAAATGGCACGTTCATAAATCTCCCCGTGGTGGGCGAGGTCGCAGCGGATGCACTCGGGACACCACGCAGGCCTGCCTCGGTGCCAACACCAGGCGATGTCATCGTTGTTGACGATGCGCAGGCCCTGGATCCGGGCAAGGTCGATCCTGGCTGCCCTTGCCAATGCCCCTTCAAGGTCGGGATCAGCACGGCTGTCGAGCCGCTCAGCACGGCCGTAGACCAGCGAACGCTGCCCAAGCAGATGCCTGACGAGGTTGTCCGGTCCGAGATCATAGCGTGCAGCGATCCGCCGAACCCAGGACGAGAGTGCCTCGCCTGGGCGTGGCCGTGGAGCCAAGGGCAGCGGTGCAGCTCTCACGCCGGTTGACTGGCGTCGTTGGCGCGGCTTCCCGCCCGCGCTTTGCGCCCTGGGGTGGCCACGCCGCGCCAAATCTCAGCATCCTCAAAACTTCCGATATCGATCTTTTCGCGCCCTTCGCGGATCGCGGCGATCGCTGCCCGTTCCAAAGCTTTGCAAATCCCCAGCGTGTTGCCGCCAGTCCGGTCCACCAGGAGCCGACGAAGCTTGGAGGAGTCCACCGGTGAAGGCTCGCGCAAGGGCAAGCTCCAGGTCAACCGCGTAACGAAGTCCCGCAGTTCCTCGCCCAGGGACCATGGCGGCAGTTCGATGTCGCTGAAACGGCTGCGCAACTGACTGTCGGACAGCAGAGCGTGCCGGGCCTCGGGCACGCCCACACCAACAAACGCCAGCCGCAGTTCATTGGACAGAAAGCGTAGCAGCTGGAGGAACACGCGTTGTTGACGCGGCGTGCCGGCTAGAACTGAGTTAAGCTCATCGATCACCACCACCCGCGTGCCAAGTTCGCGCAACAAACGGACGACCGGCTCCCGCAAGGAGCAGCTCCGGCTGAAGTAGCTAGGAGACGGCGCGTTCAACGCCAGCAAAAGCTGCTCCAAGAACTGCGTCTCGGTCGGTTGGGGCGGCATCAGCATCACCACGACCGGACGCCGCTGAAGGCCGACCGCATCGTCGAAGCCCGGTGTCGTCTGCCGCTCGAACTTGCGGATGAGCATGGTCTTGCCCATCCCGCTCTCGCCCACCAGCAGAACGTTTTCCATCCGCTCTCGCCGGGGCTGATCAAGGGCTTCATGCAAGTAGCTGAGGATACGGTCGGCTGTAGGGTGCTGAACCCAGCGTTCGGCACGAATGTGCGCGATCCGCTGCTCGGCGTTGAGCGCCGCAACCGGCCGCAGGTCCTTCGGCAGGTGCGCAAACTCAGCAGCCGGCATCACCAGAACTCCACACCACTTGTCTCACCCTCCATCGGCATAGGCACCGTGGCCTCGGCGTCCTGATGCCCCTCCCCTTCCCTCGCCAGCGGCGGCGGCGTGCGCTCTGCGACGCCGATGCGCGCCATTGCCCGGCGCGCGGCCTTGCTGCGGCCTTGGGCATCCATCAGGATACGACGCTGCTCCTCAATCGCCTTGAAGATCGCATGCTCGTCCACGCTCCGGCGACCCTCGACGCGGAGCCTTCGCGATGCCTCACGATGCTCCCAAAGCGTGATGGACGGCCGCCCCATGTTCGCATAGGGCACCCGGACATGGCCTTCAGCCGGCAACTCGACAAACACGGCGCTGAGATCGCGGGGGTCGTATTTGACTCGCAACTTGCCGAGACCGTGGTCCACAAGATGGGCCAGCGCGCCATCCTGATAGGCGACGCTGAACAGGCGGACACCGTCGCGCCTGACGATCCGCTCCTCGAACGGCAAAAAATCGAGCAACAGCGCCGCCGCGTCGGCGGGATCGCGCAGCCGCACGCCGGACGATTCTTCCGCCCAGGCCGTTGCAGGCGTCCGACTCAGCGCCGAGTGGACCTCATTGTGGTACGATCCCAGGACCTCCAACGCCAGGATGCGCTCGAACTCCTGGAAGGAGAGCACCGCCCGCGCCTCGGCGTCGTAGGCGCCGCACGCCGCGACGCTGGACGAGGTCGAGCCCGGCAGCGCATGAACGCGACCCATCAGCGTTCCCATAAGTCGCTCAATGTGTCCGCCGAAACGCGGCGCAGCAGGCGGACGATATTCGATGCGGATGCCATGCTGCTGGCAGCCGCGCTCAAACGCCCGCGAATGGAACTCACGGCCATTATCGACGTGGATGATCTCCGGCAGCCCGTGCGCCGGCCAGGCGAGATCGATGGCGCGATCTGCAAGCCAGCTCGTCTTCGGCAGCGCCGCCTGCGCGACAGCCAAGGCAGCCGCCGTGGCGCTGGGGGCGTCAAGCGACAAATAGAAGCCGAGCACCGTGCGCGTATGCACGTCGAGCGCCAGTGTCAGCCAGGGCCGTCCGATGCAGCTGCGGGTCTCGTCATCGACCAGCATGATGTCAACCTTGGTATGGTCGATCTGTACCACCTGCAACGGTCGTTCCGTCCGCAGGCCCAGTTTGACCTGGCGGAAGCGATCGCCGGCCGCGGCGGCGCCCTCGCGAGCCCTCACACGCTCTCGCAAGCTGCGCCTCGAGACCCGGGCTCTTAGCGCCTTCAGCGACGGCGAGGTCAGCCCGGCAGCGCGGCACATCTGCTTCACCTCGCTCCAGACCTTCTTGACGGTTGGCCTTTCCCGCTGGAGATACACGCCCTCGATCGCCGCCTCGATCTGCGCCTCGACTGCCGCGTCAAGGAACCGAGCGCCTTTCCTTGGCCCTGGTTTGTGCGGCAACAGCGACGTCGTCACCGGGTTGTCTCGAAAGGCCTGCAGCAGCCCGTATACGCGCGAGCCGCTGAGCCCCAATTCGCCCGCGGCCGCGTCAAGCGCCTGCCGGCCGACGCGCGATGCGGCAGACAATGGCCGGATCACGATTTCCCGCCGAACCGCCTCACCCCAGTCGGCCTCCGAAGCCGTGAACACGGACCGCTCAGACGTGCGCGCCTTCGCCATGCGCATTCCCGACAAAGTTCTCTCGCTATCCAAGATACTTTTATCACGATCCAGGATACTTTCTCAAGAACCAGGATGCCGGCAAAGATCGGCAATCGCTCACAATGATCATCCACGATTGCGGACACGCGACA
>CAXSFF010000322.1:0-5014 GCA_964236035.1 uncultured Acetobacteraceae bacterium | reverse complement strand
CTGTGCGGCCCCGGCAACAACGGCGGCGACGGCTACGTGGCGGCGCGCTGGCTGGCAAGCTGGGGCTGGCCGGTCAAGCTCGGCGCCCTGGCGCCGCCTCGCCCCGGTTCCGATGCGGCGGCGGCGGCGGCACGCTGGCCGGGCCAGGTCGGCGCGTTCGACCCGGCGGAGGCCGCCTGCGCCGACCTGGTGATCGACGCCGTGTTCGGCGCCGGGTTGACGCGGGAGGTGGACGGGCTGGCCGCCGCGACCCTGGCCGCCGGCCGCCGCATCCTGGCGGTCGACGTGCCGAGCGGGGTCGACGGCGCCACCGGCATGGCGCGCGGCAGGGTGGCACAGGCGGCGATGACGGTGACGTTCGTCCGCCACAAGCCCGGCCATTGGCTGCTGCCCGGGCGCGACCTGTGCGGGGAAATCGTGCTGACCGACATCGGCATGCCCGCCGCCGCGGTGCCCAGGACGCTGACCTGGGCCAACGGACCGGAGCTGTGGCAGCTGCCGGCCATGCCCGCATCGACCCACAAATACGCGCGCGGCACCGTCACCGTGCTGGGCGGGGCGGAGATGACGGGCGCGGCGCAACTGTCGGCGGCGGCGGCCCGGCATGCGGGCGCCGGGCTGGTCACGCTGGCCGCGATGGGCCGCGCCGACGTCTACCGCGCCGGCAACCCCGGCCTGATCGTCAGCGAGGCGTCCGTGCCAACGCTGCTGGAGGACGCGCGCCGCGTCACCTGGGTCTGCGGCCCCGGCCTGGGGCAGGACGCCGCGCGCGCCGTGCTGCCGCTGCTGCTCGCCGCCGGGCGGCAGGTGGTGGCCGATGCCGACGCCCTTGGCGCGCATCCCGGCGACCCGGCCGCGTTGCGCGGCGCCGCCGTGCTGACCCCGCATGCCGGCGAGTTCGCCAAGCTGTTCGGCCCCGCCGGCGACGACCGCCTCGCCGCCACGCGCGCCGCCGCCCGCCTGGTCGGCGCCGTGGTGCTGCTGAAGGGCTCGGACACGGTGATCGCGGCACCGGACGGCCGCGCCGCCATCAACGGCACGGGAACGCCGGCCCTGGGCACCGCCGGGTCGGGCGATGTGCTTTCCGGGGTGATCGCGGCGCTGCTGGCGGGCGGCATGCCGGCGTGGGAGGCGGCCTGCGCCGGCGCCTGGCTGCATGGCCGCGCCGGGCAGCGGCTGGGGCTTGGCCTGGTGGCGGAGGACCTGCCGTCGGCGGTGGCCCAGGCGATGGCCGACCTGGCGCGGGATAAATCGTCAGCGGAACGCAAGTCAGCTATGGTCGGCTCGCCACAGGGATTGAGCTTATGAGCGAGACGACCGCCCCGATCGGCCTGTTCGACCGCGCCATCCGCCGCATCACCACCGTGTGGCAGGGCATGGCCGCCAGCGTGGTGCCCGAGGGCGACGACAGCATCGCCGCCCAGATGCGCGCCTGCCTGGCAGGGCCGGGCGGCGAGGTCAGCCAGCGCAACCGTGCGGCCAAGCTGGCGCAGGAGTACCTCACCCTGGGCGAGGCCGGCCGCACCGCCTTCCTCAGGACGCTGGCCGGGCTGGACAGCGACCCGGCCGCCGTGACCGCCGCGTACGACCGCCTGCAAGGCGCCAGCGATCCAGCCGAACGGGCAACCGCGACCGCGGCGCTGCGCCGGGCGCTGGAGCCGCCGCGGATGCGGTTGCTGACCCAGTTCACCACCATCCCCGACGGCATGAAGTTCCTGGTCGACCTGCGCGCGACCCTGCTGGCGCGGATGAAGGGCGACCCCTACCTGGCGGCGCTGGACAGCGACCTGCGGGCGTCGCTGGCCAACTGGTTCGACGTCGGCTTCCTGGAGCTGAAGCGGATCGACTGGAACAGCCCGGCGGTGCTGCTCGAACGCCTGGTCGGCTACGAGGCGGTGCACGAGATCCGCTCCTGGAGCGACCTGAAGAACCGCCTCGACTCCGACCGCCGCTGCTACGCCCTGTTCCACCCGCGCATGCCGAACGAGCCGCTGATCTTCGTCGAGGTGGCGCTGGTCCGTGGCCTGGCCGGCAGCGTGCAGCGCCTGTTGGACAAGAAGGCGCCGTTGCTGGACGCCAAGGACGCCGACACCGCGATCTTCTACTCGATCAGCAACTGCCAGCGCGGCCTGGCGGGCATCAGCTTCGGCAACTTCCTGATCAAGCGCGCCGTGGCCGAGGTCGGGGCGGAATACCGCAACATCAAGCAGTTCGCCACGCTTTCCCCGATGCCGGGATTCCGCAAGTGGCTTGACGGCATGCTGAAGGAGGATGCGCCGCTGCTGTCCGACGAGGAAACGGCGGCGCTGGGCGCGTTGCTGCCCGCCGACGGCCGGCCGGTGGGCACGGGCATCCTCGCCGCCGTGCTGGCCCGGCGCGGCTGGGCGCGCGACCCGGCGACCGTCAAGGCGATCGAGCCCGTGCTGCTGCGGCTCGGCGCCCGCTACCTGCTGCTGGAGTCGCGCGGCGGCCGGGCGCTCGATTCCGTGGCGAACTTCCATCTGTCCAACGGCGCCCGCGTGGAGCGGCTGTCGATGCTGGCCGACACCTCCGAAAAGGGCGTCAAGGAGAGCGCCACCTTGATGGTGAACTACCTGTACGACCCCACCAAATTGGAGGAATATCACGAGGACTACGCCGGGTCGGGCAAGCGCAACGCCACCACGGCGGTGCGGCGGCAGGCGCGGGGCATCTCCTAGGCTCTGTCACCGCCGGGCGCGGGGCATGGCCAACGCCGCCTCCAACGCCGCCGCCGTCGCCATCAACGGCGTCAGCAGCGTGTGCGGCCGCGGCGCCCGCATCCGGCCGGATGGAGCGACGATCGTCACCACGGCGAACACCTCGCCGGTCGGGTCGCGCACGCCGTGGCTGACGGTCACCATGCCGTCCTGCACCTCGTTGGTGGCGATCAGCCAGCCGCGCAGGCGGATGCGCGGCAAGTCGGCGGCGATCCATGCCGGGTCGATCCGGGTGGCGCCCGTCAGGCGCGGCAGCCGGCTGGCCAGCACGTTGCGCTGCACGTCGCCGGGCGCGTGGGCCAGCAGCAGGCGCCCCGGCCCGGCATGCAGCGGCGCGCGGGCGTCGTCCGGCCGGATCGGCGCCGGTTCGGCGTTGCCGTGATACACCGCCACCAGTTGGCTTTCCTGGCCGTCGCGCACCGTGAGCTGCACCGTTTCCTGGCACGCGGCGGCGAGCGCCTGCAACGTGGCGGCGGCGGCATGCGCCAGGGCATGCTGGTTGTTAGCCGCCCGCGCGATCCCCAGCCATCCCGCCCCCAGCCGCCAGCGTCCGCGAGGGCCTTCCTGCATCACCAGGCCCCACGACCGCAGGGTATGCAGCGCCCGGAACGTGGTCACGCGCGTGCAGCCTGCCTCGGCGGCCAGGTCGGACAGGGTCGCCGGGCCGGTGCGCATCAGCGCCGCGACGACTCCCATCGCGTGCTCGACGGCCCCGACGGCGTAGGCGCTCTGCCCGATATCCACCTCACGCGGCATCCTGACCGATCAGAGAGGCCCCCAATCGTTAAAAGGCGCCGTTTACCGGTATCTGGCGGCGTGCATCGTGGATTCACGCAGGATGGTGGCCCTGCAAGGCGGCTTGTGATGCTGCTGGGCGTAGGGTAACACCCACGCTTTCCCAGCGGGCGCAAGCGGCACCGCACGCCGGTGACGGGATGGGCGGCAGCGGGCGTGGTGAAATTGGTAGACACGCCAGATTTAGGTTCTGGTGGCGTAAGTCGTGGGGGTTCAAGTCCCTCCGCCCGCACCCGTATGCCACCGCCGGATGCAGCCGATTTTAAGGATGTCCTAGTCAGATGCAGGTTACCGAGACCCTCTCCGAGGGGTTGAAGCGCGGCTTCACCGTCGTGGTGCCCTCCGCCGACATCGAAGGCAAGCGGACGGCCAAGCTCACCGAGCTGGGCCGCAACCTCAAGCTGCCGGGGTTCCGCCCGGGCAAGGTGCCGATGCCGGTGGTGCGTCAGCGCTACGGCACCGCCGTGATGGCCGAGGTGCTGCAGGAAAGCGTCGACCAGGCTACCCAGCAGATGCTGTCCGACCGCGGCCTGCGCCCGGCGATGCAGCCGAAGGTCGACGTGATCAGCCTGCCGGACCCTGCCGGCAAGGCCGAAGCCGAGCCGCGCGACCTGGAGTTCAACGTCCAGGTCGAGTTGCTGCCGGAGATCACCCCGCCCGACTTCGCCGCCCTGGCGTTGACCCGGCTGAAGGCCGAGCCGTCCGCCGAGCTGGTCGACAAGGCGCTGGCCGACATCGCTAGCCGCCAGCGCACCCTGGAGCCGGTCGAGGAGCCGCGCCCCGCGGTGGCGGGGGACACCGTGACGGTCGACTTCCTGGGCAGCGTCGACGGCACCCCGTTCCCGGGCGGCGCCGGCACCGATGTGGACCTGGAGGTTGCCGGCACCGGGTTCATCCCGGGTTTCACCGAGCAGATCGAGGGCATGTCGCCTGGCGATCAGCGCACCATCGACGTGACCTTCCCCGAGGATTACGGCTCCAAGAACCTGGCCGGCAAGCAGGCGCAGTTCGCCATCACGCTGAAAGGCTTGAAGAAGGCGATCATCCCGGCGATCGACGACGCCATGGCCGAAGGCATGGGCTTCGAGAACCTGGCGGCGCTGCGCGAGGCGATCGTGCGGCAGATGCAGCGGGAATATGACCAGATGAGCCGCATGCGCCTGAAGCGGGAGCTGTTGGACGAGCTGACCAAGCGCGCGGATTTCGAGGTGCCGCCGTCGATGGTGGAGGCCGAGTTCAACCAGATCTGGCAGCGTGTCGAGGCGGACATGAAGTCGGGACAGGGCGACGAGGCGGACAAGGGCAAGGACGAGGAGACGCTGAAGGGCGAGTACCGCGCCATCGCCGAGCGCCGGGTGCGCCTGGGGCTGCTGCTGTCCGAGACGGGGCGCGCGCAAGGCGTGACCGTGACGGCGGAGGAGATGACCCGGGCCATGCGCACGGAGGCGTCGCGCTACCAGGGCCAGGAGGCGCAGGTGATG
>CAXSFF010000321.1:0-5017 GCA_964236035.1 uncultured Acetobacteraceae bacterium | reverse complement strand
CGCCGCGCCATTCGCGCGCCGCGCCAACGCGGCGAGCACCGCGGTCTCCGCCAGGCTCGGCATCGGGTTGCCGCCATCGCGCTTGGGGTAGCTGAGGATGGTCGCCTCGTTCGAAAGCGGACAGGCGGTGCCTATGTCCGGCGCGCCGTAGGCGGCGTCCTGCAACGCTTCCAGCCATCCCGGGGCCACCAGCGTATCGCTGTTCAGCAGCACCACGTCGCGGCCGGCCGCCGCGGTCAGCCCGGCATTGGCGGCGGCGGGAAAGCCGCGGTTGGCGACCTGGCGGATCAGGCGCACCCGGCGCCGCCGCGCCAGCATCGCCAGCGCGGCGGCCATGCCCGGGTCCGGGCTGGCATCGTCCACGACGTGCACGCGGCTGCTGTCTGGCAGCGTCGCCAGCAGGCTGTCGAGGCAAGCGACGGTCTGCTCCACCCCGCCATACACCGGCACCACGACATCGACCTTCCGGCGCGGCGGCATCAGGGTCGGCGCCGGACCGGTCACATCCGCCCAAACCGGCTGGAAACTGGCAGCACGCCCGGCAGCACTCTGCCGCTCCATCCCGGGGTCCAGCGGGCTGCCGAGCAGGTGCCGCCCATCCGGCCCCATCACCTGCAACAGGCCCGGCGGCAGCGCGTCCGCCGCCAACCGAAACTGCCGTGGGCGGGCCAATGGCCGGCTGACGGCCAGGCCGCCCGGCTCCTCGCGAGCGGCGACCCGCAACGATTGGGCAGCGCAGGCGACGGTGATGACGGGGTCGCGCGCCGGGTCGTTGGGGAACCAGGCCCAGCCGGACAGCCCGCCGCCGGACGCCTGCACGAAACCCTCCAGAGCGCCGATCGCAGTCAGGTCGATCGGGCTCCCCAGCAACGGGAGGCCGCCCCGCGTGACCTCCAGCAGGCGGCCGGACGGCAACCGGCAACGCGCGCCGGTCCAACGGCGCCGAAGCCGGGTTCCGTCTAGCACGAGGTCGGCCGCGGCGTCGGCATGCAGCCAGCCATCGGGACCGACGGCGCACCAGCCCGGCAGGCCAGCCGCCTGCGCGATGGCGGCGGCAAGCGGATGCAGCACCGGCGGGGTCACCGTGCCCGACAAGGCCGACTGCATGGCCGCCGCAGCGCGCGCCGGCTGGCCGAGCCGCAACGCGCTGGCGGCGAGCCCGGCCCGGGCCTCTGCCAGATCATGTTGGCGCAGCACCTCCTCGAAGAGGGCGGCTGCCCGCTGCGGATCGCCGCTGCGCAGGTGCAGCAGGCCGAGGCTGAGCGCCACGGTCGCGTCGCCCGGGGTGATCCGCCGGGCCCGGTCCAGCCATCGCCGCGCCTCGATGGGGTCGGCTTGCGCGGCATCGGCATGGTCTCGCGCGGCACGCGCCAAGGTGGCCCACCTCTCCTGGCGGGTGCGGACATGGCGCGCCGCGCTGTAGCTTGCGGCACCCGGCGGCAGCGCGCCGCTCATGCCGAGGGCCGCACGCTTGATCTTGCACCAACGGCGTTGGTGGCTGATTTTTCAGCCGTCATTGCGAGGAGCGCTTGCGACGCGGCAATCCAGGAGTCGGGTGCCCTAGGTTTGCCGTGTCGCTCCTGGATTGCCACTCCGCCAAGCGGCGGCTCGCAATGACGGCGGTTGAGCTGATGGTGTGCCGCTCGACAGGCAGTATCAACCGGCGGGAGACGGCGCGTTCACGGCATCGAGTGCCGCCAGGTCCAGCTTGGCGTCGGCAAGGCCCTGGCTGTCCGCCCGCATCAGCCACGAACGCGCCTCCGCCAGGTCTTGATCCCCCGCAAGCCCACGCGACAGATAGCGGCCGAGCATCATCTGGGCCACCGAGTGTCCCCGTTCGGCAGCCATGCGGAACCATCGTTGCGCCTGCGGCCGGTCGACGGCGATGTCATGCCCGCCGCCATACAGGGCGCCCAACGCGAACATGGCGCCGACATGGCCCTCCGCCGCCGCCTGCTTGAACAATGCGCAAGCCGCTTCCTGGTCCCGCGGACCACCACGGCCGTTGACCTGCATCTCGGCCAGCACAATGCGGGCTTCAAGCAGGCCGGCATCGGCGGCGCGATGGATCCAGCGGCGCCCCTCGGCGAGATCCTGCTCCACGCCGCGCCCCTCGACCAGCATGCGGCCGTACCAGAACTGCGCGTTGACCACGCCCTCGGCGGCGCGGCGCAGCCACATCGCCGCCCGGCGATCGTCACGCTCCACGCCGACGCCCTCCGCCAGGCAGACGCCGAAGTTGAAGGCGGCGGTGAGGTCGCCGCTGTCCGCTGCCGCCTCGAACCACTCGCGGGTGCGAATCCGGTCCGCGTCGGCGCCCGCTCCCTTCAGGAGCAGGTTCGCCAGATCGATCTGTGCGGCCTTGTCGCCGTTCTCGGCGGAGCGGCGGAACCAGCGCGCCGCCTCGTCCGCGTCGCGGGAGACGCCGGCGCCGGTCAGGTGCAGCAGGCCCAAGGCCCGCGCGGCTGCGGCGTGGCCAAGCTCCGCGGCCCGCGTAAACCATATCGCCGCTTCGGCATAGTTCGGCGGCAGCTCGCCACCTTTGGCGTAGATGTCGCCAACCAGCGCCGCCGCCTCCGCATCGCCGGCCAGCGCCGCGCGGCGCAGCCAAGACTCGCCGGAGACGGCGTCCCGCGCGATCCCCCGCCCCTCCATCAGCGCCAGGCCATAGCGTGCCTGGCCAGGCCGCACCCCAGCCTCCGCGGCCCGGCGGTAGAACTCGACCGCCTTGGCGGCGTCGCGCTCCAGGCCGACCGCGAAGTCGTTCATCACGCCAAGCAGGTAGATCGCCATTGGCAACCCGGTCTCGGCGGCGCGGACCATCAGCCGCGCCGCTTCCTGCTGTTGCTCGGCAGTTGGCTTGTCTCTCACCAGCATGAGGCTCAGCCCGAGGCAACCCTGGGCGCAGTTCCCCTCGGCCGACCGGCGGTACCACATCTCGGCTTGCGCCAAGTCCCGCAATGACTCGGGTCCGTTCGTCAGGATGGTGGCGAGCACGGCCTGCGCATCCGCCGACCCGCCATCGGCGCCCAGGCGGGCCCATTCCAGCGCCGATGGGTAATCTGGTTCGCCGGACCGCATCTGGAACAAGGCGGCCGTGCGGCTGGCCGTGTCGGACGAGGCGTGGGCCACGCCTTGCATGCACAAGGCAGCCAAGCGGAACTGGGCTTCGGCATGCCCGGCGCTCGCCGCTTGCTTCAGCCAGTACGCGGCCTCCGCAGCGCTTGGCGGCACCCCGGTCGCCTCAAGGTAGGCGCGGCCGACGCGGAACTGCGCCTCGATGTCGCCGGCTTTGGCGC
Organism: uncultured Acetobacteraceae bacterium; assembly: GCA_964236035.1. Classification (GTDB taxonomy): domain Bacteria; phylum Pseudomonadota; class Alphaproteobacteria; order Acetobacterales; family Acetobacteraceae; genus CAXSFF01. The sequence continues at coordinate 1,718 of CAXSFF010000321.1, read as the reverse complement.
CTTGCGCCAGCAGCGCGAACGCGGCGGGCTGGTCACCCTTCTGGATCAGGCGGTCGGCCCGGCGCATGCGTGAGCGGGCGTTGCTCAGGCCGAACAGGCTGAAGGCGGTGCTCAATGCGGTCGACTCCGCGGCATCCTCAGGGTTCGCGCATGCCGTCCATGGCGATCGGCAAGGCACTGTGGAAGATATAGCTGAGCGGGGTGCGCTTGCCGACCATGACGTCGGCGGTGATGGGCATGCCCGGGACGATGTGGAAGCCGGGCGGCGTGTCGTGCAGGTCCACCGCGTCGAGCGCCACCCGGATGCGGTAGAAGCTCGGGCCTGGCGTGGTCTGGTTCTGCTGCGAGTTGACCCGGTGCGTGCCGTCGTCCTGCTGCGAACTCAAGCTATCGGGGCTGACGGTGCGGACCCTGCCCTTGGCGCCGCCGTATTGCGTGTAGGGGAAGGTGTCGAACTTGATGGTGACGGCGTTGCCGACATGGACGAAGCCGGCGTCGCCGCCTGCCACCGAGGCCTCCAGCTCCATCGGCGCGTTCAGCGGCACCAGCGTCAGGAACTTGTCGCCCGACTGCAGCACGGAGCCGACCGACACGGGCGCGCGGTTCAGCACGGTGGCGTCGGTGTCCGCCCGCAGCTCCACCAGGTTGTGGCGCAGGTCGGCCTTCTGCTGGTTGCCCGCCATCTCCGCCAGCTTGCGGCCCTGGTCGGTCAGGTCCTGCGACACCTTGGCGTGCCAGTCCTGGTCATAGGCACTCGCCTCCGCCTGCATCGCCGAAAGGTCGTTGGCCGCGCTGCGCACGATCTGCTGCGAGTTCTGTAGCCCGCGGTCGACCTCCAGCCGCTGGTCCTGCGCCTGCAGGCTGTTGAGCTGGCTGCCCCAGCCGAGCCGCTCCAGCTCCCGCCGCTTGCCCTCGACCGTCATGGCAACCTGCTTGCGCTCGGCGTAGGACTGCACGTCTCCGACCGCCTTGGCCAGGGTGGCTTGCAGGCCGGCGATCTTCTGACGGTAGTTCTCCAGGCGGAACATCCGCTCGGCCCGGCGCTGGGTCAGAATCGCCTGCTGCACCAGCGCCGCCTGGTCGATCACCTGGGGCTGGTAGTCCGACCCGTTCGCCTCCGCCGTCAGCCGCTCGACCTCGGCGCGCAGGCTGTTCGCCTGCTGGGTCATGGAAGCCTGGTCCGACGACGTGAAGGTCGGGTCCAGCCGCGCCAGCAGGTCGCCCTTGTGGACGACCTGGCCCTCCTGCACGTCGATCTCGCGCACGATGGCGGTTTCTAGCGGCTGCACCACCACCAGCGACTGCGTCGCCACCACCCGCCCGGGCGCGGTGACGACCTTGTCGATCGGGATCAGGCCGGCCGCCGCGATGAGGCAGGTGAACATCGCCGCCAGCAGCCAGATCAGGCCGCGGGCCGGGCCTCGCACCCGCGACTCGAGCAGGGCGGCGCTGGGTGAATGGAACTCCAGCAGGGCCGGCATCTGGCTGGTCTGCTGGCGCGTCAGCCGCGCGCCGCCCGTGGTGATGCTCATGGGTGCCACCTTAGCCTGTGTTGCACGACCCGTCCCGACGCGCGCTCAGCCACGGGCTGCGACCGGGGCCAGCAGGGCCGCGCGCGCGCCGACGGGATCGAGGTGGCGGTTCTGCTGCAGCCACAGCGCCCGGTAGATCGCGCAGCGTTCCAGCAGCACCGCGTGCGGCGCCAGGTCCATCACCTG
>CAXSFF010000320.1:0-5019 GCA_964236035.1 uncultured Acetobacteraceae bacterium | reverse complement strand
CCCAGCCCGCGTCGGGGAAGACCCAACGACTCACATCGATGAGGTCACGCTCTAGTGAAGCGGATCGAACGTGAACCGCTGCGGGTCTGAGGTCCAGGTTTTGCAGATGGCTTCGTAGGGGTGAAGCCTCTGAGGGCCTTCAGCCCGATCTTGGCTTCGCCGTCTCCGTACACGTGTACATGCGCCGGCAGGTGATCGTTGGTGTAGATGACGACGCGCAAGCCATCGGCACGCAACACGGTGACCATGCTGACGGCGTAACCCATCACGATGGGTTACGCCCAAGCTGATACGCCGGCCTGGCGGGTTCGAAACCATGCGGACGTGTGGCGTGCGCTACAGGAAGCCGCCCCCTGCGTGGTCATCGAACAGCTCTGCGGCTCGGACGTAGGTCGAGAGCACCTGGACGCTTTTGTGTCGGCTGACTTCCTGCATCTTCCAGATGCTGGCGCCGGCTTGTGCGGCGGCGGTCAGGAAGCCGCTGCGCAGGCTGTGGCCGCTGAACCCGCCCGGCTCCAGCCCCGCCGCGGCGGCGCGCCTCTTGACCACGATGGCCACGCCGGCGTCGTCCATGGGCTCTTCGGACAGGTGGTCGGCGCGGCTGTCGAAACGCCGGAACAGATAGCCCTCGCCGATGCCGGCCGCCTCCAGCCAGGCGTCGAGCAGGGCCCCCGCCGCAGGCGCCGCCCGTGCGGCACGGCGACGACCTGCCCGGCGCCTTCCTGGTCGGTCTTGGAGCGCGCGATCCTGATCCGCAGCCCCTGAGCGTCGCGCGCCAGGTCCTCGACGCGCAGCGCCGCCAGTTCGGAGCGGCGCAGGGCGGCGGCCATGCCGAGCGCGATCAGGGCGCGGTCGCGGTGGTCGCGCAGGCTGTTGCCGGTGATGTGGTGCAGAATGGCCCAGGTGACGTCGGCATCGGCGGCGGTCTTGCGCGCGGGCGGCCTGGCGTGGGAGCGGTGGATGCCAGCGAGCACCTCGGCGATCGCGGCCGAGCCTTCGCTCTTCTGCGGCGGCGTGTGGCCGGCGCGGCGGTGCGCCCAGCCGATGCCGGCGAGGCGTCGGTTGACGGTGGGCGGCGCGCAGCCGCGGGCGGCCTCTGCGGCGAGGAACACGGCGACGGCGCGCGGGTCGGCTGGCAGGGCCACGATGTCGCGCTCGCGGCACCACAGCTCGAAGCGTGTCCAGTCCTGGGCGTAGAAGCGCCGTGTGGAGGCGGCGCGCGAGGCGTCGGCGTAGCTCCTGGCGTGCGCCAGCTCGTCGTGCAGCAGCGCGGCCGCCACCGCTGGGGCCGGCGGCCGCACGACGAGCGCCACGGGCTCTGGGGGCGCCGCGGGCGCTGCTGTCGGCTCTGGCGGGCTGGTTGTCTGTTTCAGAAGAGGGTTTCAGTAACGACCAGAAGACGCTTGCAGTGGGTCGTTGGTAAAACTGTAGGCCTCCAAGGGACACGTGTCCGAAGAGAGGCTACGTTCCCGGTGGCATGTAGCCGGGCGCTTCGACGTTGGCAGCCAACCCGCCAAGCCCAAATCCAAGTCCATGTGTACGGCGGGGCTTCACCGGGTCCTGCGGGAGTTCCGCAAAACGGCCTCCGCGGCCTCCGCGGTCTCTGCATGGCCAGCGTTGACGCCGACCATCTGCTCCGGCGGCCCTCTGTTGTCCGGGTGGTAGGGTTAACGCCAGGTCCGGATCGCCCGGCGCACCGCGGCGATCTCCGCACCATGCGCGACGCCGGGCACCTGGTTGCAGCTGAGCTGGGTGTCATCGAGCATCAGGAGCAGCGCCTCCGCCTTGGTGTCTTCCAGCACGACGGCCAGCAAGGCCGCCTGGCGCGACACGGCGGCGCGGCCGCAGCTCCAGTTGTTGGGATCACGTCACCATTTGCTCAAAACTGCACGATAAGGCCCATGCACGAACAGCTTACCTTTCGGCCGAGTTCTGAAAGAGGGTTTTACAACGGAAATCGCTGGATTTGGCGTAAGAGCGACAACCCGTCCGCAAACCCCCGTTTGCGCAAGCATCTGATTTTCTAGCCCTTTCTGCTTAGCGTGCGATTTTGAGCAAACCGTGAGGTGACCCCTTGTTCACCTCGCGGGCGGTGACGTCGGCCAGGCGCGAAGAGCAAACTCGGTCTGCAGGAGCCCTCTCATGAGAGGGCGTAGAGCCCGGTTGCAGGGCGGGGCAACGCCTGCGGTCGCCGCCCTGTTCCCACCCGGGTTACGCGTGATAAGCACGGTTATCGCGCAAGACGCAATTATGCGGCTTGCCAGCGTCAGGATGCCCGTCGATGCTGCCCGTCGATGCCCCGACCCGTCCGCACGCTCCCGCGCTCCAGGCTCCTGCGCCGCCTTGGCGGATCCGCGTAGCGCCATGAGCGCGCACCTCGCCCAGCTCCGGCTGACGGGCTTCAAGAGCTTCGCCGACCCGGCAACCCTCGACATCCTGCCCGGCCTCACCGGCCTGGTCGGCCCCAACGGCTGCGGCAAGAGCAACCTGGCCGAGGCGCTGCGCTGGGCCATGGGCGAGGGCCAGGCAGGTGCGTTGCGCGGCGGCGCCATGGAGGACCTGATCTTCGCCGGAACCAGGACCCGCCCGAGCCGGGATGCGGCCGAGGTCGCGCTGACGCTGGAAGGCAGCTTCCCGCCGCCGTTCACGGGTGAGACCCGGCTGCAGGTCGTCCGGCGCATCGGGCGCATCGGGCGCGGCGGCGGTAGCGCCTACCAGGTGAACGGCCGGGACGTGCGGGCGCGAGACGTGCGGGCGCTGTTCGCCGACCTCGGCGGCGGGGCGCGCGCGTCGGCCATGGTCGGGCAAAGCGGGGTGGCCGCCGTCATCGCCGCACGACCAGACGAGCGACGCGGGCTGCTGGAGGACGCTGCGGGCCTCGCCGGGCTGCACGCCCGCCGGGTGGAGGCGGACGCCAAGCTGCGCGCCGCCGAGGCCCACCTGGCGCGGGCCGGAGACCGGCACGCCCTTTTGGAGGGCCAACTCGCCGGGCTGCAACGTCAGACGCAACAGGCAGCCCGGCACGCGGACCTGCTTACCCGGATCGCGGCCGCCGAGACCGGGCTGCACGCCCTGGCCCGAGGCCGGGCAGCCGCCACCCGGGCGGCCGCATACGCCGCGTGGGCCGCTGCGCAGTCCGCAGCGGCCCACGCGGCGTCTTATGCCCATGCAGCGGAGACGGCATCGGAGACGGCCGCCGCGGCGCTTCCTAGCCTGCGGAGTGCGGAGGCATCCGCACGCACCGCGGCCGAACGCGCCCACCTCCGACAGGAAGGGCACACGGCTGCCGCGGCGCAAGCGCGGGACGCCCTCCGTGCCGCGGCCGCGCGGCACGGGCAGGTCGCCCAGGATCTCGCTAACGCCGAGGCCGCCTGCACCGATGCCGTTCGCACCGAGGCGGAACTGGCCGAGGAGGCCGCCTCGTTGGCCGCTGCGGAGGCGGATGCCCCGTCAGTCCTCGCGTCGCTGCAGGCCGAGGTGGCGGCCGCAGCCGGATCACTTGCAGCGAAGGAGGCATCCACTGTTGCGGCTGCGGCGCGCGTCACCGCGCAAGCGGTGGAGGCGCGCGCCCTGGGGCAGGCGCTCGGCCAGGCCGAGGCTTGCGTCCGCAGGGCCGCCGAGGGCCAGGACAGGGCCGAAGCCGCTCGCGGGCGCGCCGCGACCGGGGTACCGGACCGGGCATCCCTGGCGGCAGCCCTGGCCGACGCGGAGGCTGCCGCGGAGGACCTGAGCAGCGCGGACGAGCGCCTGCATACGGCGGCGCACGCCCTCGACGCGACGGCCGCGTCCGCCACGGCGGCGCGCGAAGCCGCGATCTCCGCCGCAGTCATCCATGATCGCCTGGCTGCGGAGGTGAGCGCGCTCGCAGAGGTGCTGACGGACGGCCAGGACGGGCGCTGGGTGGCGGTGCTGGACCGGCTCGTGCTGCCGCCAGGGCTGGAGGCGGCGTTGGGCGTGGCACTCGGCGAGGAGCTGCAGGCCGCCGGCGATCCTGGCGGCAATGAGGCGCCACAGCATTGGCGCGTGCTGCCGAAGCTTGCGTCCCTTTCCCTCCCTGGCACGCCGCTGTCCAGCCTGGTGGGTGCCCCACCTGCCCTGGCCCGCGCGCTGTCGGGCATCGGCGTGGTGGCGGGCGATGCGGAGGGCGATGCGGCACAGCCAGAACTGACACCCGGGCAGAGCCTGGTGTCGCGGGAGGGTGCGCTGTGGCGCTGGGACGGCTACACCGTGCGTGCCGGGACGCCCACAGCCGCGGCGGCATGGCTGCTGCGGCGCAACCGGCTGGCCACGGTGCGGGCGCAGGCGACAGAGGCGGAACAGGTGGCCGTCCAGGCTCGGGCCACCTCGCAAGCCGCGGACGCAGCCGAGCGGGACGCCGCCGCGGCCGAGGCGCAGGCCCGCACAGCCCGGCGGTCGGCCGAAGCCCGGGCGGACGCGGCCCGGGGGACCGCCCAGGCGCTGCAGGCCGCGTCAGACGCGACCGCCGCCCTCTTGGCCGGGCTGGACGCGCAGCTCGCCGCGCTGGCGTCCGAGGCTGCCGACGCCAGGACCACTCTGGACGAGGCACGGGCCGCACAGGCGGCCCTGCCCGCGGCAGAGTGGCTCGACGCCGAGGCCGGCCGGGCCCGCGATGCGCTGGCAGCCGCCCGGGCCCGCGACGCCGCGGCTACCCGTGCCCTCGACGGTGCCATCCGTGACGGCGCGGCCCGGCGGGCGCGCATGGCGACGCTGGCCCGCGAGCGCGAGTCCTGGGCAGCCCGTACCGCCCATGCCCGCGTGGCTGTCGCTGGGTTGCGGGAACGGTTGGCAGGAGCGGATGCGGAGCACGCCCGCCTGTCTGCGGCGCAGGCCGACCTGGACGCCGCCGGGCGGGACGGGACGGCCGGCGTGTCGGAGGCCGAGGCCGCACACCGTGCCGCCACGGCCCTTGCCGAGGCCGAGCACGGTGCCGCGACGGCGGCCCGGGCTGCCCAGGCAGCCGCGGCGGCGCTGGCCGCGGCGCGAGAGGACCTCGTCCGC
>CAXSFF010000319.1:0-5030 GCA_964236035.1 uncultured Acetobacteraceae bacterium | reverse complement strand
CCCGGCCGCTTGCCCGCGTTCGAGCGCTCGGTGTTCGCCTGCGCGCGGCCGAGGACGGTGGTCGTCACCACGCCGAACCGCGATTGGAACGCGACTGTCCCGGCGCTCTCCGGCGGGGCATTGCGTCACCGCGATCACCGGTTCGAGTGGTCCCGTGGCGAGTTCGCGGCATGGGCCGCGCGGATCGGCGACGCGTTCGGCTACGGCGTGGCGCTGTGCGGCATCGGCGATCCCGACCCCGCGTTCGGATGCCCGACGTAGATGGCGGTGTTCACGTGCGCCTGACGATCCCGGACTTCTCCCTGGTGCTGATGATGGGCGCGTCCGGCTCGGGGAAATCCACCTTCGCGGCGCGCGCGTTCCTGCCGACGGAAATCCTGTCCTCGGACCGCTGCCGCGGCCTGGTGGCGGACGACGAATCCGACCAGGCGGCGACGGGCGACGCGTTCGACGTGCTGCACTACATCGCCGCCAAACGCCTGGCGGCGCGGCGGCTGACGGTGATCGACGCGACCAACCTGCGCGCGGAGGACCGCAAGCACGCGATCGAGCTGGCGCGCCGGCACCACGCGTTGCCCGTGGTCATCGCGCTCGACGTGCCCGAGGGCGTCTGCGCCGAACGCAACCGGGCGCGGCCGGACCGGGCGTTCGGCGGCCACGTCGTGCACAACCACGTGCAGCTCCTGCGGCGCTCGCTGCGCGGACTGCAGCGCGAGGGGTTCCGGGTCGTCCACGTCCTGGCCTCGCCAGAGGACATCGCGGGCACGGAGATCGTGCGCGAGCCGCTGTTCACCGACCGGCGCGCCGACCACGGCCCGTTCGACATCATCGGCGACGTGCACGGATGCCACGATGAACTGGCCGCGCTGCTGACCCGCCTCGGCTACGCCCAATCCGATGCGGCGTGGTCCCATCCGGAGGGTCGCCGGACGATCTTCCTCGGCGACCTGGTGGATCGCGGACCGGACAGCCCGGGCGTGCTGCGGCTGGTGATGGACATGGTCGCGTCCGGCGCCGCGCTGTGCGTGCAGGGCAACCACGACAACAAGCTGGAGCGCAAACTTGCCGGGCGCGACGTCAAGGTCAACCACGGGATGGCCGAGACGCTGGCGCAGCTCGACGCGCTGCCGGACGGCCGGCGCGCAGCGTTCGTCACGGAGGCGCGCGCATTCCTGGACGGGCTGCGCAGCCACTATTGGCTGGACGGCGGCAGGCTGGTCGTCGCGCACGCGGGCCTGAAGGCCGAGATGCACGGGCGAGGTTCGGGCGCGGTGCGCAGCTTCGCGCTGTACGGCGAGACGACCGGCGAAACCGACGAGTTCGGCCTGCCCGTCCGCTACGAGTGGGCGCGCGACTACCGGGGCGAGGCCACGGTCGTCTACGGTCATACGCCCGTGCCCGAGCCGGACTGGGTCAACCGCACGCTCTGCATCGACACCGGCTGCGTGTTCGGCGGCCGGCTGACCGCGCTGCGCTATCCCGAGCGCGAGCTGGTCTCCGTTGCCGCCGGGCGGACCTACGCGGAGCCAGTGCGGCCCTTGGCGGTTGCGGCCGCGCCGGACGCCTACGACCTGCTCGACATCGAGGACGTGTCCGGCAAGCGGATCATCACGACCCGGCTGATGCCCTCGATCACGGTGCGCGAGGAGAACGCGGCGGCGGGGATCGAGGTGATGAGCCGCTTCTGCGTCGACCCGCGCTGGCTGATCTACCTGCCGCCGACGATGTCGCCCTCGGAGACGTCCTCGCGCGATGGCCTGCTGGAGCACCCTGACGAGGCGTTCGCGCACTACGGACGCGCCGGCGTCGACCGCGTGGTCGTCGAGGAGAAGCACATGGGCTCGCGCGCGGTCGTGGTGATCTGCCGCGATGGAGAAGCGGCGGCCGCGCGCTTCCGCGTCCCGGCGGCGCGGCGCGGCGTGATCTACACGCGCACCGGCCGGCCGTTCTTCGCCGACCCTGCGACGGAGGCGGCGTTGCTGGACCGCCTCGGCGCCGCGATGGAGGCATCCGGTTTCTGGGACCGGTTCGCGACGGGTTGGGCGTGCCTCGATGCGGAGCTGATGCCATGGTCGGCCAAGGCGCGCGCGTTGATCGAGGAGCAGTACGCGCCCGTGGGAGCAGCGGCCATGGCCGGGCTCGACGCCGCGGTCGGAGTCCTAGCAGCCGCCCGCGCGCGCGGCGTTCCCGCCGGCGAGGTCGAGGCGCGGTTCGAGGCGCGGCGGGACGCGGCAGCCCGGTACGACGCCGCGTGGCGGCGCTATGCGTGGGACGTGCGCGGCATCGAGGACTTGAAGCTGGCTCCCTTCCACCTGCTCGCAACCGAAGGCGCGGTGCACGATGACAAGGACCATGCCTGGCACATGCGCGCGCTGGCAGAAATCTGCGCGCGCGACCCGGGCGTGCTGCTGGCGACGGCGTGGCACGAGGTTGCGCTGGCCGACGGGAAGGCCGTGGCGGACGCGGTCGCGTGGTGGGGCACGCTGACCGAAGGCGGCGGCGAAGGCATGGTCGTCAAGCCGGCGGCGTTCGTCGCGCGAGGCGCCAAAGGCTTGGTCCAGCCGGCGCTGAAGGTGCGTGGCCGCGAGTACCTTCGCCTTGTCTACGGTCCCGAATACACTCTGCCCGGCAAACTCGAGCGGCTGCGCGAACGCGGCCTGAGCGGCAAGCGCGGCCTCGCGCTGCGTGAGTTCGCCCTCGGCTTGGAGGCGTTGCAGCGCTTCGTCGCGAACGAGCCGCTGCGCCGCGTCCACGAATGTGCTTTCGGCGTGCTGGCACTCGAAAGCGAGTCCGTGGACCCAAGGCTTTGACACGACTCGCGCCATGCCCGACACGATCAGGGCAGCCTCATGCTCTCACCGGGTGACCAGAAAGCCAGAATGCCGTCACTTCCCACCATCCTGCTTGTGGCCGTCGCCGCCGTCCCGGCCTTCGCCGCGGCCCAGCCCGCCGCCTGCCCGCAGTTCTTCGCCCGCGCCAGGCCGCCGGCGTTGCTGAACCCCAGGCTGGCCCAGCGCGCCACGTTGCTTTGCAACGAGGGCTACGCCGTGGCGGCGTCCGGCCTCACCCACGGCACGCTCTGGTCGGCCGAACACCTGACGGCGGCCAGCGTCGCCGCGGCACGCGACACGCCGCGGGTCGACGCCTTCCATGCCGACGACCGGCTTCCGCCCGCCGACCAGGCGCAGATCGAGGACTACCGCTCCTCGGGTTACGACCGCGGCCACATGGCGCCCTCCGGCGACATGCCGGACCCCGTGGCGCAGGAGCAGAGCTTTTCCCTGGCCAACATGGTGCCGCAGACGGCGAAGCTGAACCGAGGCATCTGGGAAGGGGTGGAAAGCGCCGTGCGCAACCTGGCGACAGCCGAGGGCGAACTTTACCTGGTCACGGGGCCGGCGTTCCAGGGCGGCCGGGTCAAGTCGATCGGGCCCGATGGCGTGCTGGTGCCGACGGCGACGTGGAAGGCGGTCTATGACCCGCGGCAAGGCACAGGGGCTTACCTGTGCCGGAACACCACGCGGCCGACCTGCACTGTGGTGAGCATTGCCGCCCTCGCCACGCTGACGGGGATCGACCCGTTCCCGGGCCTGCCGGCTGCGGCGAAGGCCATGGCGATGCAGCTGCCGGCGCCCGAGGCAAGCTCCTATATGCAGCGACGCGGCCGCTCCCGTCGCCAGGACGGCGGCCGTTCCGATCAGATGTTCAGCCCGATGGAGAACCGATGACCCAGTTGACGCCATTCGCCGATGATGCCGCCTCGGCGTCCATCGGCAAGCTGACGATCGAGAACGGGACCGACCGCATCGCCGTGTACGGGTCGCTCGACATCACCCGCGACCAGAAGGGCCTTGCCCACGCCAAGGCGCTGCTGGCGATCCTGCAGGGCGCGGTGCAGTGCTTGGAAAGCGAGAAGGACCTGCCGGCCGCGGTGCCGAACGCGGCCAAGCCGAAGACGGTGACCAACCCGTTCTAGCGGGCGCCTGGCGGGTCCCGGCGCATCGCTGCCAGCGCCGGCTGGTCCGACGCGTGCCTTGATCCAGCGGCTTCAGGCCGCCTTGCCTCGTCCGGAGCAGGTCGGGGACGAAGCGGCGCTGCTTCCAGCGGTGGCTACGCTCGACAGGTTCGTTGCAGACACTGCACGCGACCGTGTCCAGTGACTTGGCGCAGACACGCGACATCCTCTAGACAGCCAGGATGTGTGGGGCGCATTACTTGATGCAGGCTGGTTTGCTGGCGCTCGTGCTGCTTCCGCTCGCCGCCTGTGCGTCGTACGGGCCGCTGCCGCTCCCAGCGTTCCCCGCGCTCGCGCCCTCCCTGGTCACGCTGCGGCATGCGGGCGTCGACCTGGAGCGGCCCTTGACCATCGCCGCGATCAGCCTGCTGACAGTGCAGAACGACCCGGACCTGCTGGCGGCACGGGCGCAGCGCGGCGTGGCGCAGGCGCAGCTGTTGCAGGCGGGGCTGCTGCCGAACCCGCAGATCAACGCCGCGATCGAGCCGCTGCTCGCCGGTTTCGGCCCGACCAACGCGTTCAACGCCGGGTTCACGGAGGACATCAAGGCCCTGATCACGCTGCGCACCCGGCGGCGCTCGGCGCAGGCGGCGGCCGGCCAGGTCGATGCCCAATTGCTGTGGATGGAATGGCAGGCCGTCGGCCAGGCGCCTGCTCGCCGTCGACGTCATCAAGGGCGACGAGGTGCTGCGGCTGATGCAGGCGACCCTGGCCCTGTTCGAGGGTCGCAGCCGCCGCAGCGAAGCCGCCGTCGCCGCGGGGAACGCGACGCTCGTCACCCTCGCGCCCGACTTGGCGGCGCTGCAATCGGCGCGCGCGGCGGCGCAGGGCCAGCAAGGGCTGCAACTGCAGAAGCGGCACGCGCTGAATGCCTTGCTGGGACTGCTGCCGGAGGTGATGCTGACCTTGGCGGCGCCGCCCGACCTGCCGCCGGCCGACGCGGCGGCGGTGCAGGATGCCTTGCCGACCCTGCCCGAACGCCGCCCCGACCTGGTCGCGCTGCAACTCGGCTACC
>CAXSFF010000318.1:0-5033 GCA_964236035.1 uncultured Acetobacteraceae bacterium | reverse complement strand
CGCTCGAAGGCATCAACGTCGTCACGGACGCGTTCAAGCCGTACGTGCTGCCCGCCTCGCTGCTGGTGCTGCTGGCGCTGTTCGCGGCGCAGACCCGCGGCACGGCGACCATCGGCAAGGTGTTCGGCCCCGTCATGCTGCTGTGGTTCGTGGTGATCGGCGTGCTGGGCCTGTTGGCCGCCGTGCGCGAGCCGCGGGTGCTGCTGGCGCTGAACCCGCTGGGCGGCATCGGCTTCCTGGTCCGCCATGGCTGGCAGAGCTTCATCGTGCTCGGCGGCGTGTTCCTGGCGGTGACGGGGGGCGAGGCGCTGTACGCCGACATGGGCGGCGTCGGCCGCAGCCCGATCCGCTCCGGCTGGTACGTGGTCGTGCTGCCCTCGCTGCTGCTGTGCTACGCCGGGCAGACGGCGCTGCTGATCGGCAACCCGACGCTGGAAGGCAACCCGTTCTTTCACCTGGCGCCGGACTGGGCCATCGTGCCGCTGGTGGCGCTGGCGACGCTTGCCACCATCATCGCCAGCCAGGCGATCATCACGGGCGCCTTCTCCTTGACCCGGCAGGCGATGCAGCTGGGCTGGTTCCCGGGCCTGCGCATCCGCCAGACCTCGGACCGCGAGTACGGCCAGATCTACGTCGGCGCGGTGAACTGGGCCATGATGATCTGCACCATCCTCATCGCCTACAGCTTCGGCAGCTCCGACCGGCTGGCCGGCGCCTACGGCACGGCGGTCTCCACCACCATGCTGCTGACCACGGCGCTGCTGTTCAGCACCATGCGCGCGGTGTGGGGCTGGTCCGCCGTGGCGGCGGTGCTGGTGGCCGGGGCGCTGCTGGTGGTCGACCTCGGCTTCTTCGCGGCCAACCTGCTCAAGCTGCTAGACGGCGGCTGGGTGCCGCTGGTGCTGGCCGCCCTGGTGCTCGCCATCATGCTGACCTGGCATCGCGGGGTCGAGGCGGTGCGCGGCAGCTTCAAGGAGCGTGAGGAGACCATCGAGGCGTTCCTGGCGCGGATCAAGGCGTCCGGCATCCCGCGGGTGCCCGGCACGGCGGTGTTCCTCAGCCGCAGCACGCGGGTGGTGCCGCCGGTGATGGTCCGCCATGTGTCGCAGATCCGGGCGTTGCAGGCGTCCGTGGTGAACCTGACCGTGCACTTCGACGCCGTGCCGCGCACGCCCGAGGCGGACCGCGCCCGCGTGGAGCACGTCGGCGACGGGTTCTGGACCGTGGCGGTGCATTTCGGCTTCATGGAGATCCCCAGCATCCCGGCGGCGATGGAGCATGCCAACCGCCAGGGCTGCCCGGTCGACAGCAAGGACGTGGTGTATTTTGCCGCGCATGACGAGGTGGTGCGGTCCAAGTCCGCGCCCCGCCTGCATGGCTGGCAGCGGGTGCTGTTCGGCTTCATGTACCGCAACGCGGTGCGGGCGCCGGACCGCTTCGAACTGCCGGCGGACCGGTTCCTGGAGATCGGCCGGCAAGTCGCCCTTTAAGCCGGAACCAACGCGGGGCTGGCGCGCTGGTTCGGCACCATCAATCGACCATTTAGGATCTCATAGTGTCGCAAACCTCCGGCATACGCCTGGGCGAGGGGCGCCCGTACCCATGCGGGGCGACCTGGACCGGGCTGGGCGTCAACTTCTCGCTGTTCTCCGCCAATGCCACCAAGGTCGAGCTGTGCCTGTTCGACGCCACGGGCGAGAACGAGATCGCCCGGGTGACGCTGCCGGAACACACCAACGAGCTGTGGCACGGCTTCCTGCCCGACGCGCGGCCCGGCACGGTCTATGGCTACCGGGTCCACGGCCCTTATGAGCCGGAGCAGGGCCATCGGTTCAACCCCAACAAGCTCGTGCTGGACCCGTACGCGAAATCCGTCGTCGGCCAGATCAAGTGGGCGCCCGAGCTGTTCGGCTACATCCTGGAATCTGGCGACGACACCACCTTCGACGAGCGCGACAGCGCCAGCTTCATGCCGAAGGCGCGCGTGATCGACCCGGCGTTCTCCTGGGGCGACGACCGCCTGCCCCGCGTGTCGTGGGACCAGACCATCATCTACGAAACCCACGTGCGCGGCTTCACCAAGCTCAACCCGAACATCCCCGAGGAACTGCGCGGCACCTTCCGCGGCCTCGCCAGCCCGGATGTGGTCCGCTACATCCGCGACCTCGGCGTGACCACGGTCGAGTTGCTGCCCGTGCACATGTTCGCCGACGACAGCTACCTGATCGAGCAGGGCCTGGTGAACTACTGGGGCTACAGCACCCTGTCGTTCTTCTCGCCGTCGCGCCGCTACAGCACCGTTCAGGACCAGGCCTATTCCGAGTTCAAGGAGATGGTGGCGCGCCTGCACGACGCCGGGCTAGAGGTGATCCTGGACGTGGTCTACAACCACACCTGCGAAGGCAACGAGCGCGGGCCGACGCTGTCGTTCAAGGGCATCGACAACGCCAGCTACTACCGGTTGCTGCCGGACCAGAAGCGCTACTACATCAACGACACGGGGACGGGGAACACCGTCAACATGTCGCACCCGCGCGTCATCCAGATGGTGATGGACAGCCTGCGCTACTGGGTCACCGAGATGCACGTCGACGGCTTCCGCTTCGACCTCGGCACCATCCTCGCGCGCGAGCCGTACGGCTTCGACCAGCAAAGCGGCTTCCTGCGCGCGGTCTCGCAGGACCCCGTGCTGAACGGCGTCAAGATGATCACCGAGCCGTGGGATTGCGGCCCGGGTGGCTACCAGGTGGGCGGCTTCCCGCCGGGCTGGGCCGAGTGGAACGACCGCTACCGCGACACCGCCCGCTCGTTGTGGAAAGGCGACGCGGGCAAGCTGTCGGGCCTGGCCACGCGCCTGACCGGCAGCAGCGACTTCTTCCACAAGCAGGGCCGGGCGGCCTGGGCCAGCGTCAACTTCCTGACCGCGCACGACGGCTTCACGCTGAACGACTGGGCCACCTACAACGACAAGCACAACGAGGCCAACGGCGAGGACAACAAGGATGGCAGCTCCAGCAACGAGAGCTGGAACTGCGGCGTCGAGGGGCCGACCGACGACCCGGCGATCAACGCGCTGCGCGACCGCCAGATTCGCAACATGCTGGCGACGCTGCTGTTCTCGCGCGGCACGCCGATGATCCTGGCCGGCGACGAGTTCGGCCGCACCCAGGGCGGCAACAACAACGCCTATTGCCAGGACAACGAGATCAGCTGGCTGAACTGGGATTTCGGCCAGCGGGAAACCGACCTGGTCAAGTTCGTCACCCGCCTGACCAAGCTGCGCCACCGCCTGCCCGTGCTGCACCGCACCCGCTGGCTGACCGCGGAGTGGAACGAGGAACTGGGCATCAAGGACGTCGCCTGGCTGAACCCGGCGGGTGGCGAGATGGATGCCGGCGCGTGGAACGATCCCAACGCCAAGTGCCTCGGCGTGCTGCTGGACGGCCGCGCGCAGGTCAGCGGCATCGCCCGCCGGGCACAGGACATCACCGTGCTGATCGTGGTGAACTCGTATCACGACGCGGTGGCGTTCAAGCTGCCGGAAGTGATCGGCGGCCGAGGCTGGCGCTGCGTGGTCGACACCAACCAGCCCGCGGAACCCGGCGACGGCCAAATCTCGTTCGGCGACGACTACCTCGCCACCAGCCGGTCGCTACTGCTGTTCGAACTGGTGTTCGACGCCGACTATGCGACCGTCCGCCCGATCGAGATGGTCCAGCACCTGGTGACGGAACCCAGCGAGAAGGAAGCCGTCCCCGCGGAGTGACTCCAGTTGATACCCGTCGTTGCAGGCCGCTTCGTCGCAAGCGCTCCTCGCGATGACGGCTGGGAAGGCAGTTCCCAATGCGGCTGGCGAACAACTCTCCATATAACTCAACACCGTTCCGGGGTGCATTGCGCTTCATTGGCGTCGCCGACCGCGAGGCTGACAACAGTCTCGCGATGCGATGGAGCGCACCATGTCACAGTCTTTTATCGTCACGCCCGGCTATCGCCGTCCTGGTGGGCGGCACGTCTCCACCAGGATCACCCAGCTCACCTTGCGGTGCGCGTTCATCGGCGTGTGGGTGGTCCTGCCGCTGCTGCCGCTTACCGCCATCCTGCTGACATGGCTGAGTGGCCTCTGAACGAGGCTGCGGCATGCCTCGCAATAAATCAGCATCAGCTATCGCCAAGTGTGTACTGATACCAGCGGCTGAAGCTCCCGATTCTTCTCCCCTCCCCTTGCGGGAGGGGCTGGGGGAGGGGTGGCCACGCGCAGGATGGCTGGCGTGGCCACCCCTCCTCCCGGCCTCCTCCCGCCCAAACGCTAAGCATCGGGGAGGAGGAGCAGTGGAGCAGTCAACATCTGATGCCGCTGGTATGACAGGTCGGTTAGGAGGATCGATGGGCCGCATCGCATCGCTTTCGCTCTGCCTCGCAGTGGCGGCTTTGACACTGGCGAGAGGGGCGTCGGCGCAGCCGGCGCCGCTGTTCGATCCGCAGCAGTTGCCCAGCTTCCATGGCAAGGTGGCGTTCTACGCCCTGACGCCTTGGGGCGGCGTCGATGGCCTGATCCTCGACGATGGCAGCCAGGTGCGGATCGGCAGGCATCTGTCCACCCAGCTTGCAGCGCTGGTGAAGCCCGGCGACCAGGTGACGGTGCATGGCGTGAAGGCATCGTCCGGCGGGCTGATCCTGGCGGTGTCCATCGCCAACGACGCCGGCGGCAAGCCGCTGCTGAGCGGCGGCGGCCGGAGCGCCGCGGTGGTCGTGCAGGGGCGGATCAAGGCGGCGCTGCGCAACGGGCGCGACGAGGTCGACGGCGTGCTGCTGGAGGATGGCAGCCAGGTGCGCCTGCGGCCGCGCGAGGCTGCCCGGATCGCGGCGCAGCTGACGCCGGGCCAGACGATCTACGCAAGCGGCTTCGGCCAGGACGGCGCGCTTGGCAAGGTCGTCGTGCCGCGCAGGATCGGCGCCACGGAAGCGGACGCGAAGGAGTTGGTGCCGCCGGGGATGATGGGCATGCACGGCATGATGGATCATGACGGGAT